>JAUNVN010000194.1 GCA_030537655.1 Bowdeniella nasicola
CAAGTTCACCACCCAGCAGCCACCAGGCACTAAAGGTCAGGAGTGCAAGAGCCACGACGATCGGCACAAAGACACTGGCGACCCGGTCAGCAAGGCGCTGAATCGGTGCTTTTTCTGCCTGCGCTTCCGCCACGAGTTTGCCAATATGTGCCACGGTCGTGTCATTGCCCACCCGCGTGGCGGTAATGTGCAGCGCACCGGTCAGGGCGATCGTGCCGGCGATCGCTTGATCACCACTAGCTTTGTCAACGGGGATGGATTCACCAGAAACCATCGATTCGTCAACTGCGGCATGTCCGGTAGTAATCGTGCCATCACAGGGAATCTTTTCCCCGGGGCGTACCAGCACGGTGTCGCCGATACGTAACTGGTCGGCAGCCACTTCCATTTCACTGCCATCGGGATTGATCCGCGTGGCGGTTTTTGCCCCCAGGGCTAACACTTCTCGCAGTGCCTGGCCAGCACGGTGACGTGAACGCGATTCAGCCCACCTGCCAGCCAGAAGGAAGGTGGTGACCATCGTGGCGGCTTCAAAGTAGAGTTCGGGCACCGCGCCGTCGTGGTGGGCACGCGGCATGAAGGTCATATCCATCGTCATGCCGAGCTTGCCGGCACCACCGAAGATCAGCGCCCACAGCGACCAGGTGGTCGCCGCAATCACCCCGAGTGAGACAAGGGTATCCATTGTGGATGAGCCATGGCGTGCCGCAGTAGCCGCAGCACGGTGAAATGGCCACGCCGCCCACGTCACCACCGGGAGGGCCAACGCGGCCACCACCCACTGCCAGCCAACGAACTGCCAGGCGGGAACCATAGAGATCACCATCACCGGGATGGAACAGCCCAGCGCGAGGAGGAACCGGCGGCGTAAATTTGCAGCGCGCGCCGTTTGTGGATCGGAGGTATCCCGGGTGGGAATCCCGGAGCTTGCCGGTAACACGCGTGCGCCATACCCGGCATTTTCTACCCGCGCAATCAGATCGGCATCACTGGTATCACCGGTGACGTTAACGCGCGCGGTCTCCATCGCCAGGTTGACGTTGGCAGTAACGCCGGGCAGTTTATTGAGTTTCTTTTCCACCCGCGCGACACATGCCGCGCAGGTCATTCCCGTAATGGCCAGGTCAACACTGCGCTGGTTGCCAGAAGGGTTAGTAATCTCGCTCAATGGAAACGATCTCGTAATCTCCGGCCTCATCGATCGCTTCGCGCAGGTCAGCATCATCGACAGGCGTGTTGATATAGGCAGTCACGGTTGAGATCCCCTCGGTGTTGAGCACCACGGCGACATTATCAACCGCTGCGAGCGCTTGGAGTTCCTCACTGACGTGTTCGACACATTTCCCGCAGGTCATTCCGCGTAATTTCAATTCCACGGTGCGATCGAAGTCGGTCATCTTCAGCTCCTTCAGCCGGCTAGCTTTTCAAGGGCAAGTTTAGGTGGTTTCGTGCGTGGGGGCATCATCGGAGCCAGGATGTTCTTCATCGGTGAAATCTTCACCGGCGAGGGCAGCGCGCAACCAGGTGGGGATATGGTCGTCACTGCGCGCGAAACGTTGTAAATCTGCCTGCCACACCGCGGCGGGATAGGTACGTGGGAGACGTGGTTTGCTGTCATAATCCAAGTTCATCCGGAATTCGCCCGCTGGAGTGACCGATAAGAACGCGGTAAAAAATGCTCCCCGCTCAGGTTTCTTGGTCCGCATGCGCAGTTGGGCCAGGAGCGGCGCAATTTCGGGAACTAACGCCGGTAATTGTTGAGCGTCATCGTGGGGCAGGACCGCCTGGGCGGCAATATGGAAATTTGTATCCACACAGGTGGTTAACACTTCTACTCGTTCAGCACCGGCGGGGGCCACCTTGGCGATTGTTTCGGCAATCTTTGCATAGAGTTCTTGCAGCTGCTCACTGGCAAGGGGGTCAGCCGGATCAAGTCCGTCGATGCGGGCGTTACTCGCCTTACGCGCCGCCGACGCATAGGTTTCTACCTCACCTTGCCCATCGATGCGCTGGGAGTTTGCGAGGAGTTCTTCGCGCGCCCAAATCTTCGCAACTCGTTGGCTTGGCTCCACATCGGTGAGCTCATCCCAGCCAACATTGGCTTCCCACACCCCAGCTTCTACGAACTGGAAATCTGCCTGCGCATTAGCGCGATAGTCCAAGACCAGCGAGGCAATCCGTGCGCGATCAGCACCATCGGTGTGGAAGCGTTCTACGACCCGTACCGGTAGCCCCTGATAGGTTGCTTGGACGTGGGATTCAAAAATCAGATCGACATCCTCAAAGGCCAGTACTTTGGCATATAGCCCCGCATCGGTGCGTTCGAAGTCCTCATCAACAGCCTCCCTGGCGGCGATGGTCACGGTGGTGGGGTGGTCATCTTCGTTATAGTCCACCTCGCAGGCAAAGGCCTTCGAATCGATGACGGCAACCCGTCCGGTCATAATTGTGGGGGCAATGGCGCGAAATTCACCGGCAGCATTGTGCCATCCGAATGCCGGGCCGGCATAGGTAGCCACCAGTTCGGGTTGGGAGCCGCCCGCGGTGAACTTCCACAGCCGAGAGCCAGCGGGCAAACGGGTATGTTCCACCCACCACAGCGGCGTGGAAATATCGTCGATGGTGAGCATCCCATCGGCGGGCAGGGCGAAGAGTTCACTCATCGCCTCGGGGTTGGCACGCACCAGCGGGGTGGCGCGAGGGGAGGGGAAATGCAAAATATAGAGGGGCTCACCGTGCTGGTAGGGACTGTGGCGGTAGCCGAGCTGGTGGATGAGGCGGAGCTGTTCCACGCTGGTGCAGTTCGCGACATCACTGGCTTTTAAAACCCAACCTGAGACCCGATCGAACCCGTGGGTGAGATAGGCCTGCACCATGGCGGGGGGAACGGGTTTTTGCAGCATCATGGTTGGCTCCTCAACGTGTTGCTGACGGTGACTTCCGGTTGGTAC
>JAUNVN010000195.1 GCA_030537655.1 Bowdeniella nasicola
TCCTGGGCGCCAAAGCGCCGGTAGTCATTATGTTGACCAACGAAACTGAAAAGACGCTGAAAGCTCCGCGCAAAGGCGCTGTCAATTTCCCACCGGGCGCGTAACCTCCTGCGAGGTAGGTGCGTCGGGCTCCGCTGTTGCGTTGGTGAGGTTGGGCCGCGAGTGATGGTGAGAACTATTGGGACCTATCGGCTGGTGACAGCTGGAGGGGGAGGTGGCCCGGTGGTGGAAAGGGCTCGCGCCGCATCGCGTGGATTCCTTGGGCAGCAATGGTAATGCCCCCAACCCAGGGAGGTAGGGTTGGGGGCTTTTCACCAGTCTGGCCATCTCGTGGAGTGTGCGAGATGGCCGTTCCGTCTTTCCCCTCAGTCAGACGGCCTATCCATGCGATCGGAAGATGCCATGTCCCATCTTCCTGGGCGCCAAAGCGCCGGTAGTCATTATGTTGACTGACGAAGCTGAAAGGACGCTGAAAGGGACACGGTAGGTAGCTGCCAGTTTTGTTACCGCTGCTCCGGAGGAGGAAATACGTGGGTTTTGTGGTCATGTCTTCCGCGATGATCGCGCGGGTGTGGGCGCGGTCTAACGGCGCGGTAGCAACCGACGCGGGCTGCTCGGTCTGCGATGACAAGCACCGGGGCAGTTAGATATGGCAAAGCCCCCAACCCAGGGAGGTAGGGTTGGGGGCTTTTCACCAGTTAGGGAAACTCGAGGAGTGCGCGAGTTTCCCCGTTCCGTCTTTCCCCTCAGTCAGACGGCCTATCCATGCGATCGGAAGATGCCATGTCCCATCTTCCTGGGCGCCAAAGCGCCGGTAGTCATTATGTTGACCAACGAAACTGAAAAGACACTGAAAGGGACACGGTAGGCAGCTGTCAGTTTGCCAAGGTGTTTCATCAGGCGTGAGAATCGAGGGCGCAGCTGCGCGCAGTGTGTAGCCGCACGGATCGTTTCACTATCGGAGGCTCATGGCTGATACCTCGCCGCACCGTTCGCTGGTCGGTCGCTATCGTGACTTATTTTCTCTTACCGGCGCCATCTTTGTGGTGGTGGGATTCGTCGCCCGCTTACCGCTGGCCATGGCACAGCTGGGGATTTTGTTGATGGTCACCGCGGCAACCGATTCGTATACGGCTGGAGGCACATGTGCGGGCGCCCTGGCCGTCGCCAATGCGATTGGCGCACCAATTGCGGGAGCTATTACTGACCGACGTGGTCAACGCCGCGTCGTGCTCGTGCAATCACTACTATCGGGGATATTTCTGATCGCTGTGGTGGTGGCAACCCGAGCGGGATGGTCATGGCCGCTGTTAGCCATGGTGGCAGCAGTGGCGGGGCTCTTCCTACCGCAGGTCGGCACGCTTGCACGCATCCGGTGGCGTGCGATTGTCAAACGTGAGGGAGAAATTGACCGCGAACGCCTGCAGGTGGCGTTTTCGTGGGAAGGGGCAGGTGACGAAGCCAGTTTCGTCCTCGGTCCTGCCACCGTCGGATTAATTACCGCGATCCTCAATGCCCAAGTGGCCGTCATCGCCGCAGCGATTGTGATCCTCATTTTCGGTACCAGCTTTGCCCTGCACCCAACGGCCGCCTACGTTCCCGGTTCCCACAGCGCAGTTGATGTTGCCACCCGCGCGATCACCACGGTGGCGTGGCTAATGATCATCTCCCAGTTCCTGGTCGGCACGATGTTTGGATCGATCCAAACCGGTACGACCGTTTTAGCGCGCGCTGCCGGTAGTGCCGGGATGGCGGGACTGTTACATGCGCTGCTGGGGCTGGGATCGGCAACCGCGGGGATTGCGATTGCCGCATTGCCGACCAGATTTACCCACGCCTGGCGTATCCAAGTATTTTCCCTCACCCTGTTCGTTTTGGCCCTGCCACTGTTATGGGTGCACTCCCTGGGCGGTCTTGCCCTGGTGCTGTCAGTGATGGGATTTGCGATTGCCCCGCTGATGATCACAAACTTTTCCATTGTGGAATTGGTGACCATACCGACCCGGCTGGGGGCGGTGATGACGGTCTTAGCGGCGACAACCGGACTTGGTTATGCGGCCGGATCCTCAAGTGCGGGGCGGTTAGCAGACTGGGGACGCACCGCAATGATTGGTGGGGAGCCGATCGGTGGATATCTCCCCGCATTTGCGGTGACGATCATTGGTGCCTTCGCCGCGCTCATCACCGCGCAGATCGCAGCCAGGCGACTGCGTAACCACGCCGGGGGTTAAATCCAACTGGGGAGCCACATGTGCAGGCTCCAAAACCACCGCGGAACGGTAAGTGCCGTCCAAATTGGGTAGAAAAATACGAACATCATCACCACGAGGATCACTGCTGAGGTCCACGTGATGCGCGCTGCCAGCGGCAGGCGATCACTGAGCCACCCACGTGATGGTGGGATGGGAGCGGCACCGCGCTCGGCGGGGGCCGCAGTGATCTGCGCATCGGGCACCGGGGGAGCAAGGTCGTCTTCGAGGTAGGAGTCAGGACGGATAATCCGCCCGGCCGCATTTGCGCATTGCGGTTCCACAAGCGGTCGGACGTGACCGGTGATGAGTCCGAGCCCATAGACCCACGCCAAACATACAAATGGGACGAAGGCAATCGTATAGAACGTGAAGATGGTGCGATCTAAATACACCAACCACGGCACGTACAATCCCGCATACCCCGCAAGGATGGTCCACGCCCGCCAGTCACGTCGCCACAGCGCTGCGAAGATGACGATCAGTAACCCAAGCGCTCCCAGCCACCAGATTGCCGGGTTTCCCAGGGCCACGATCGCTTCGGCACACTTGCCGCTGGACGCCCCGCAGTTCTGTCCCGGTGAGGTGTGCCAGTAAAACGAGGTGGGTCGCAGTTGTAATAACCACCCGCGCGGGTCGGCCTGATAGGTGTGGTCGGAGTGCAAGCCGACGTGAAAGCGG
>JAUNVN010000196.1 GCA_030537655.1 Bowdeniella nasicola
GCCATCACCCAAAACGATGTCAACCTTGCCACGGTCGATAATGCGGTGATTGTCGGCTTTAACGTCCGTCCGGCTGAACGGGTGGGCGAACTAGCCGATCGCGAAGGGATCGAGATCAAGTACTACTCGGTTATCTACGCGGCGATTGAAGATATCGAAAATGCGATGAAGGGGATGCTCAAACCCATTTACGAAGAAGTGCAGCTCGGCACCGCCGAAATTCTGCAGATCTTCCGCTCGTCGAAGTTCGGCAATATTGCCGGTTCGATGGTGCGCTCGGGCACGATCAAACGTGGATCCAAGGCCCGGGTGCTGCGTGATGGAGTCGTTGTGGCAGATAACCTGCAGGTCGCGTCACTGCGCCGTGAAAAAGACGATGTCACCGAAGTTCGAGAAGGCTTCGAATGTGGTATCGGTCTGGGCGGCGTGAAAGATATCCGCGAAGGTGACCGTATCGAAACCTGGGAGATGCGCGAAAAGAAACGCGATTAACCCAATAGCTCGGGGCCGGCTGACATAAGCCGGCCCCGAGTTGTATCTCGTTCAGATAGCGAAAAATATTGCTCAGTTAGTGAGCTAGCTGCCCTGTGGTCTATCCGGTAGGCCGGGGGTGGCCCACCTGGCACCAGTCCGGGTTACCGTATGAGATGTGATGCGCACTCGTCCTTCTTCCCAACACCGACTGCCAACCTTTACCACTCGCAACTGGGTGGGATTGATCATCGGGGTGGTGGCCTTCTGCTTCCCGCTGGTCTTTACCCTGCCTGGGCTAAGTACCCAAGGGCACCGGATGTTGGCTATTTTCCTCCTCGCCATTGTTTTTTGGGTTAGTGAAGCCATCCCGCTGGTAGCCACCGCCATGGTGGTGATCTTGCTGGAAGTCCTCCTCATTTCCACCTCGGCAATCCTGCCCGTCGACGAGAGCGCCCTGCCTGCGAGTGACTATTACGCCGCGTTGGCCCATCCGGTGATCATCTTGTTTCTCGGCGGTTTCTTGCTGGCCTACGGGGCGGCAAAGTACGGTCTTGACCGCAACCTCGCCGCCGTGATGCTCCGCCCTTTCCAAGGCTCTGGACGTTTGACGGTCCTTGGTCTCATGCTCATCAGCGCCCTGTTGTCGATGTTCATGTCCAATACGGCCACAACCGCAACGATGTTTGCGGTCGTGATTCCCATCCTTGCGGTGATGCCAACTGCCCGTTCACGCGCCGGCTTAGCACTGGCGATTCCGGTGGCGGCAAATATTGGTGGGATTGGCACCCCGGTTGGTACTCCACCCAATGCGATTGCCATCGGTGCGCTGGCCGATGCGGGTATCCACGTAAGCTTCCTGCAGTGGATGGTCTTCGCCGTGCCCCTTATGCTCGTGGTGCTGGCGTTTGGATGGTGGCTGATCGTGACAATGTTCATCCCGCCGGCCACCCCGGTCGAACTCCACCTCGATCCTGATTTTGACCAGTCAGTGCCCGCGCGGATCTTCTATATTGTTGCGGGCTTGACGGTGGTGTTGTGGATGAGTGAACCAATCCACGGGATCTCTGCATCGACTGTCGGATTGATTCCGGTTGCTATCTTGCTGGCCACCGGCGTGGTTGGGGCAAAAGAATTAGGGGAGCTGCAGTGGTCTGTTCTGTGGCTTGTCTCCGGTGGGATCGCCCTGGGAGTTGGCGTTGGGGCGAGTGAACTTGATGCATGGCTGTTGGGATCGGTGAACTGGGCGGGTCTACCAGCCATGGTGTTGATCGCGGCGCTTGCCCTGCTCGGGTTGGGAATGTCGAACGTGATTTCCCACTCCGCGGCTGCCAACCTGCTTGTACCGCTCACCTTAACGCTCGGGACAGCCAGCGCTGCAGGATCGACGCAACTGACCATCATCGTGGCGCTTGCGTGCTCGTTAGGAATGGCCCTGCCGATTTCTACTCCACCCAACGCGATTGCCTATGCCACCGGTGAGGTCCCGGTCAAACATATGGGACAGGTCGGTATTCTCGTTGGTCTATTTGGCACGCTCCTGCTCGCCCTGGCGATGCCGACGGTTTTGGGGTGGTTGGTGTGAAGCTACGCGTCATCGTGGTGGGTAACGGTGCAGAGGTCGGAGAGGTGTGCACCGAGTTAAAAACGGCACTACCCGAGGTAGATATCTCCCATTTCCCCACGGTCGCCCACGTCCGTGAGAACCTCACCGATGACCTGCCCATCCCGCTGGTGTGTGTCTTGCCTGATCGTGAACCTGCGGACTATCGCATTGATGAGTTGGCTAAAATTGACCACCTCACCGGATCGCGAGTGCTGCTGTTAACTACCGCTGGTGAACACGCTGACGTGGCCCGTGCGATTGATGCGGGGCGCGTAGACGCCTTCGTGGCACTGCCCATGACCTCGGGATTTCTTGGCCAGCACGCCCAAAGTCATATCGCGCGTTGGAAACGGCTCCAACGACCAGGTGAACTGGTAGTCAAGGATGAGTATTACGATGCGCCGCGCTCCGAATTGCTTCGCGATATGGAAGCTAGCGCGCACGTGGTTGAAGCAGAACTCGTAGAGGCCATTGAAGCGGTTCTTGGAACACGTCCGCGTTTACGTCTGCCCGCGGGGGTGCGTCTAACACGCCAGGGCCATGCTGTTGATGGGGTGTTTGTCATCCTGTCTGGGCGGGTGGCGCTTACGCGTCATACCGAATCTGAAGATCTGCTGTTACATCATGCCTCTACCGGACCGGTGGTCGGTCTCCTTTCTCTCTCACGCACCCAACTGGCGTTTTTTACCGCAACGACCACGACCGATGTGGAGGTTATACACCTTTCGCTCGAGCAGCTTGACCGCGCGCTGGCATTGAATGCGCAGGTCGGGTCGGCACTTGCCGCGGTTGCGATCCGTGGTCTAGGGGCGCGGTTATTACGCAGTGAGC
>JAUNVN010000197.1 GCA_030537655.1 Bowdeniella nasicola
GGGGTTTGTTCCCGAAGTCCCGCTGTCTTTTGCCGATGCCTATCAATACATTCTCGATATGGGGGGAATTCCCACCTATCCGATCCTTGCCGATGGGGCGGCGCAAATGTCGCCGGTGGAATGGCCGCCAGCATCACTTGCTGACTGGTTGACCAAACGCAATATCCACGCGGTTGAACTCATCCCCAACCGCAATGCAGGCGAGATTGTTGACCGCTATGTGCGTGAACTGGACGCAGCCGGTTTTGTGGTGATGGCCGGTACGGAACATAACACTCCCGACCAAATCCCACTGCAACCCGAAAGTAGTGACGGTGCACTGAGCGACCGGGCGCGTGAGGTATTTTACGCCGGCGCCTGCGTGGTCGCGGCTCACCAGGCGCGCAGGCAGCGCGGCGTTGCCGGCTTCGTGGATGGCAGTGGCGAGCTCGCGGTGGCGCGCGAAGAACTTGCCGCCGAAGGCGATCGGATCATTCGTCGCTACGGTCCAGCTCGTGAGCAGATTCAGCGGATCGCCCCGCGCCTGCGCGGTGCTTTTGCCACTGGCACTGGACCGGCCGCAGTGGTGAGTGATCTTGGCTGTGCAGATGACGCATTCCCCGATGCCCCGCGCCTAGAGCTCAGTGATGACGACACGGTGCTGACCGAGAAAATCCGGGCCCTTGCCGCTCCCGATGTGCAGGTGGTGGTGTGTCCGGGTGTGGGGGCTTTCGGGATTGGACCGAGCGTGGCGGCAGCGCGTGCTGCACTTGCCGGTCAGCGCGAGGACAGTGAGCCGCCACGCGGGCGCCTGGCTGGGAAAATAGCGATGGTTACCGGAGCCGCGCAGGGATTTGGGCTCGGCATTTCTGAAGCGCTGTTAGCTGAAGGCGCCTCGGTAATCCTCGCGGATCTCAACGTCACACTCGCCGCTGAAAATGCGGCGCGGCTGTGCGATCAATACGGTGCTGCGCGTGCTCTGGCCCTACGTATCGACGTCGGAGATGAACAGTCATGTCGCAATGCGGTTGCCAACGTTGCAGCGCTGGTTGGGGGCGTCGATCTCTTTGTATCCAATGCCGGGGTGCTGCGCGCCGAAAGTGTCCTGACTCAACCGGTCGCCGATTTTGACCTGGTCACCCAGGTGAACTATCGCGGCTATTTCCTGTGCGTGCAAGCAATAGCCCCACTCATGGTCGCCCAGCGTCAAACCGATCCGAGCCGCTGGCTTGATATTGTCGAAGTGAATTCGAAATCTGGGTTGGAAGGTTCCAAACGCAACTTCGCCTATGCGGGTTCGAAATTTGGCGGGATCGGCCTGACCCAATCCTTCGCTCTGGAATTGGTGGAACACGGTATTAAAGTCAATGCGGTCTGTCCGGGCAACTACCTTGATGGCCCCTTGTGGATGGATCCTGACCGTGGCCTGTTTGTGCAGTATCTGCGCGCAGGTAAAGTTCCAGGAGCCACCAGCATTGCCGATGTGCGCGCTCACTATGAAGCAAAAGTGCCGATGGGACGAGGTTGTCTGCCCATTGACCTGGCACGCGCCATCTTCTATATCACTGAACAATCCTACGAAACCGGCCAGGCACTCCCCGTTACGGGCGGCCAAAATATGCTCAATTAAAGGAGAGCGGTATGACCGAAATTCCCAGCACACAATATGCCGTGCAATTCACCGGTGTTGACTCCATTGAGATCAACACGTGTAAAGACGTCCCAGAAATCGGGCCGACGCAGATGCTGCTGCAGGTGGAAGCCTGCGGGATCTGCTTTTCCGATACGAAGCTGCTCCATGCCTTTGACTCCCACCCGCGTAAATCCAAGATTGTTGCGGGGCTGTCGGCCGAGGCGCTTGCAGAACTTCCCGGCTACCGTCCCGGCACCCAACCAACCGTACCTGGGCACGAACCGGTGGCGCGCATTATTCGCGTAGGTGACGAGGTAACCCATTTCAAGGTTGGTGAGCGTGTGTTGGTGCAAGCTGACTGGAAACACCTGCCGACCGCGAAATCAAATGCGGCTTTTGGCTACAACGTTGAAGGCGCGCTACAAGAGTATGTTGCCGTTGATGAACGCTGTGTGGTTTCACCCGAGGGGGAAGAATTCCTCATCCGTGTCGATGATGAACCCACCGCTGCAGCGATCGGCCTGATTGAGCCGTGGGCGACCGTAGAAGGTGCTTATGCCTGGCATGAACGCTCCACGCTCAAGGCCGGTGGCAAACTCCTGGTGGTCGCTGACGATAAGCCCAGTGCCATCGGCGAACTCGTTGCCCAACACCCACCGCAGACGATCACGATTATTGGATGCGATCAGCAGGCACTTGGCCTTGAAGGTAGTGATGTTGACGTGCGTGTGGTCGCTGATCTCAGCGAGCTGGGTGATGCACAATTTGATGACATTATCTACTTTGGTGCCAACGCAAGCCGACTCGGACAGGTTGCCGCGCTCGCGTCGGCTCGCTCAATTGTCGCAGTGATCCTTGCCGGCAAGCGCCTGACAACGCGCGTGCCTATCGACGTTGGCCGAATTCACTATGATTTCGTGCGCTACTGCGGTACCACCGGCTCCGATGTGGCTGCTGCCTACCAATGGATTCCTGAAACTGGTGAGATTCGCGATGGTGATGCGCTGGCGATTATTGGTGCGGCCGGACCGATGGGATTAATGCACACGATGCGTGCGGTAGTCCTTGGTCGAAAGGGGATTTCCATCGATGCGACCGATCTGTCTGACGAGCGCCTGGCGCACTTGGAAGACGTGATTGGTCCAACCGCGAAAGCGCACGATGTGCCGATGCGCTATATCAATACCAGTGAACAGCAGCTCGAAGCGGGATACGACTACGTCGTGTGCATGGTGCCGGTGCCGGCTCTGGTCGCTGAAGCGGTGGACCTGGCGGGTGAGGACTCCATCGTCAACG
>JAUNVN010000198.1 GCA_030537655.1 Bowdeniella nasicola
GGCTTGCCGTAAGGTGAATTTCCCGGCATACAGTGCCTTACCGACAATGGCGCCTTCCACACCGTCGTCAACGAGCGCCGTTAGCGCCGCGATATCGTCAAGTTCAGCCACGCCACCCGAGGCGATAACCGGGGCGTCAGTGCGGGCGCATACCTGACGTAGTAACTCCAAGTTCGGTCCCTTTAGGGTGCCGTCTTTTGTCACATCGGTCACCACGTAGCGGGCACAGCCCGCTTCGTTTAATCGCTCCAGCACCTCAAAGAGTTCGCCACCTTCGCGTGTCCAGCCGCGTGCGGCTAGGGTGGTGCCCCGCACATCGAGGCCCACGGCAATCCGCTCGCCATATTCTTTAATCGCCCGTTCGGTCCACTCGGGGTCCTCCAGTGCGGCGGTGCCCAGGTTCACGCGAGTGGCGCCCGAAGCAAGGGCGGCACGCAGCGAATCGTCATCGCGGATCCCCCCGGACATTTCCACGCGCATATCTAACTGTCCGACCATTTCGGCCAGCAGCGGCGCATTACTGCCACGCCCAAAGGCAGCGTCCAAATCCACCAGGTGTAGCCAGGTGGCTCCCTGGGCAGCGAAATCTTGGGCGGCTGCCAGCGGGTCGCCGTAGACCGTTTCAGTTCCGGCCTCTCCCTGGTGCAGACGCACTGCCTTTCCAGCAACGACATCAACGGCGGGTAGTAATTCCAACACGGATTTGGGTTCCTTTCCTCACGTGCCTCACGGCAGTTGTTTCACCCAGCGGGTGAGGATCTCTAGGCCCGCGTCGCCACTTTTTTCCGGGTGGAATTGCATGGCGGTGAGCGGACCGTTTTCAATAGCAGCAACAAATGGGGTGCCATGATGGGCCCACGTGGCCACGGGTTTGGTGGTTTTTGACTCTCCCATCACCGCAGCCGGATCGGTGGTGATGGCATAGGAGTGTAAAAAATACATCCGTTCGCCATCCATCCCAGCCAGCAGCTTAGCGGCCGGTGGGACCTGGAGTTTCGTCCACCCCATATGGGGCACGACCGGGGCGCGTAGGCGTTCAACCCGCACGGGCCACTGGCCCATCCCAGCTGTCGCGTAGTCATCTTCTGCACTGGCCTCAGCCATAACTTGAAGGCCGATACAAATTCCCAACACTGCCCGCCCCCCAGCTAGGCGGCGTTCAACCAACCGGGGAATATACGCTGCGTTGAGCCCGTCCATACAGTGTGCAAAGGTGCCGACACCGGGAACAATGACCCCGCGGGTGTCGATCAGCTCGCCGAAATCTGCGGTGACCTGCACCTCGGCTCCCACGTAGGCAAGTGCGTTGGCGACCGAGTGCAGATTCCCAGCACCGTAGTCGACGATGGCAACCTTAGGTTTCATCATCATCAACCTGACGTTTGATATCTTTCACTGCCGCAATAATCTTCGGTTCTTGCGAATGGTGGTGGTGGATGAGATCTTCCACTCCGGCAATCCCCAACAGGAGTGATTCCACCAGCCCGTCAAATTCCATTAGCGCGAGTGCCGGTGAAAGGGTTTGCACCTGCGCCTGTGGCTGGTAAACCCACGCACTCATCCGACCGTTTTCCATTTGCCCATCAGCACTGGCCTTAAGCTCCGAGGCAAAAAGCACCACCGGCATTTCCAGTGTTGTGGCCAGTTGTTTCGTAAAGTCCGTTACCTCTTCGGGAGGAATTAACTCGGGTAGTAGTGCGTTAAATTCATCCGTTTGTGGATAGATCTGAAATGCGGCCGCGCCGGTAGTAAGCGAAAAGGTATAGGTGGAAAAATCATGCAGACAGGCGAATCCGGCCAGTCCAGCGGCAGATTCGACTCCGGTCACCCACACGCAGCGCAACTGGTAGGAATCTTGGATGTGCGCATCGAACTGTGCTTCGAGTGCCGCCATTGTTTCCTGCCAGCTTTCAGCCTCCTCAGCTTCGGCTGGTGGACGGTAGCCATCCCAGTTGATTTTGGGGTCCTGTTCGCTCACAAAGCCCCCTTGGTGGAGGGGATCGCGTCGGTACGCGGATCATTTTCCACCGCGGTACGCAAGGCGCGCGCAACCGCTTTAAATTGGGCTTCAACAATATGGTGCGGATCGCGACCGGCGAGCAGCTGTACGTGCAGGCAGATGGAGGCATGCATGGCCAGTGACTCAAAGACGTGCCGGGTGAGAGAACCGGTGAAGTGGCCACCGATCATTGCATACTGTTGGCCTTCAGGCTCCCCGGTATGGACCACATAGGGCCGTCCGGCGAGATCAACAACTGCGAATGCAAGTGCCTCATCCAAGGGCACGGTCGCATCACCAAACCGGCGGATTCCGCGTTTGTCACCGAGCGCATCACGTAGCGCCCACCCTAAACAGATCGCGGTATCTTCCACGGTATGGTGCGCATCGATATGGGTGTCACCCGTGGCTTGCACCGAAATGTCAATCAGCGAGTGACGTGAAAGCGCGGTGAGCATATGGTCGTAAAAGGGAACCCCCGTGCTGATTGTGCTTTCGCCGGTGCCATCGAGATTGATGGTTACTTCCACCTGCGATTCTGAGGTGTTACGGCAAATAGTTGCGGTACGCGGGCTCATCGGTCCACTTCCTTTAGGGCTTGGCGAAATAGTTCCATCTCACTGGCGGTGCCGATTGAGACACGTAAATATCCTTCCGGTCCTACTTCGCGGATGAGGACGTCGGCAGCCCGGAACTGGGTGAAGGCCCGATGCCGGTCAGTAAAGGGACCAAACAGGACAAAGTTCGCATCTGAATCGATGGCGTGAAAACCTTCTGCTCGCAAGTATGACACGGTTTCATCACGGCGCTGGCGTAAGACGTCCACTTGACTGAGCAGTTCGTGATGATGGGCTAGCGCCGCGGTTGCTGCCGCCTGAGTGATCGCCGAAAGGTGGTAGGGCA
>JAUNVN010000199.1 GCA_030537655.1 Bowdeniella nasicola
CGGGCGTCCCATCGCGATAGGGGGCGCGCATATGCACCTGGTTTGCCCCCGAGGCGGCCATCACCGCGGCGAGGTTATGCGGCCGCACTCCCCCACAGACAAGAATCTCGATGGTGCTGGCGGCATCGACCAGCTGCTGCTGTACCTGGGTTTGCGCACGGGCTGTAGGACCACCGGCCGTGAGCACACGGGTGAACCCGAGATGTTCCAACTCCTTTAACGAATGGAATAAATCTCGTGTTTCATCAAAGGCGCGGTGACAGACCATCGCGAGGCCGCGCCCCGCCTGCTGGATCTGTCGCAACGTTTCACAATCAAGGTCACCGCTTTGCAGCTGCGCGCCGGTAACGAGCTGCACTCGATGCGCATCGAGTGCCAATTCATCGACAAGGTCCGCAATCGCTGCCGCTTGAGCACACATTTGTTCAACTTCGCTTGGCGTGTAGATAAAATTGCCGCCGCGCGGGCGAATCATCACCGCAACCCCAGCTGGCAGGTCCAGCTTCAGTGTTTCGCGCAGGTCCGCAATCGGCGGCGTCGTGCCGCCTAAATCGAGGCGGTCACACAGTTCGACGCGATCGGCTCCACCTTCCGCACCAGCCTTCGCACCGTCGTATCCTTCAACGCAAATTTCAAGGATTGCCATTGCGATCAATCATTCTCGTTGTGAGCTGTTGGTTCCGGCTGCCAAAATTCCACCGGCAGTTCGCCAGGATCAAAGTCCGTGTCGAAGGGAAACATCGGCCGGTCGATATATCGGTGGCCAAGACGTACCAAGTCCTGGTTAACCCCGCCCGGAGTGAGCGCCATCCACCATCCGCGTTGCATTGCGTACAGGTCGGGTTCAAGATAGCCGATTTTCACCACCACCACGTCGGCGCGGGTGGGATCTAACCCGAGCAGATCAAAGCTCGTTTTTTGCGAATATTGGTGGCGCCGTGAGGTGACGATGAAGGTCGTCCCCCCGCTTCGCAGCGCCGCAACCGCTCCGCCCATCGGATCATCAGCAAGGCTCACCACTTCGGCCTCTACCTGCAGTGTGCCCGGCGCTCGCGTATCAATATGGCCACCGATCGCGAACTCGGCGCAAGTTCCAACCCCAATCTCACGTGCCAGGCGAACCGCCGCTGGATCGACAATTGAGGCGTAGATGGCCTGCAGCGACCCACTTGCCACCGGCTCCCAATCGAGCAGTTCGGAAAGCGCCGCGGTGACATCATCGGCTCCCCCAGCGCCCGGGTTGTCTCCCGAATCGGAAATGAAGAACGGTTTTTCACTCGCTTCCACTTGCGCCAGGCATTCGGCAAATGTGCCGGTGGGAGCGACGAACGAAAACTCTTCATGCCGATCCCAAAACTCCTGCGCAATTTCGCTCGCCACCTGCTTGACGGCTGCTGGATCGTCACCGTAGGCGGCAATGGCGGCTTTGCAGCGCGGCTGATCAGCCCACGCAAATCCAATCCAGATCGCCGCATCAAGGATTCCTGGGCGCGCCTCAATGGCGGGAAGCTTGGCATACAGCGACTTCGCGGGCTCCAGGCGCGTGGAGGTTTTCTCCCCCGGCAGTAACACGGGGATATGGACGAGGGCTTTTGCCGGACGTACAATTGTTCCCTCTGGGCGCGGAGCTAGGACACGGTCAACGAGATTCTTCGCTGCCCGCATCCGTGATTCTTGCGCGTCTACATGCGGAGCCATGCGGTAGCAGGTGAGCAAATCGGTGTGGTCAAACAGCGCCTTGGAAACGTTACCGTGCAGGTCCATGGACGCCGAGATGAAAGGTTCGGGGCCGATCACCGTGCGGATCGCCGTAATCAGCTCGCCTTCAGCATCATCGAGGCCCTCAACGCTCATCGCGCCGTGAATGTCGAAGAACACACCGTCGAGTCCTTGCTCAGCTGCCGCGGCAAGGCCCTGCAGGATTTCTTCTTTCCACGCCGTATACGCCTTTGCGCGAACCACACCGCCAGGCAGGGCACGCGCGTGCAGGACCGGAATCCATTGCACCGCTTGTGCCCAGGTGTACTCGCGCCAGAAATAGCGTTGCATAAGGTCTTCTCCGCGCGTGACGATAAAGTCGTCTGCGTCGGATAGATAGGGCGTGAAAGTCGAGGATTCAATGTGGATTCCACAAATAGCGATGACAGGTTTCGGCATGTTCGGCTCAATTCGCGCTGTCGATGATGAACCATTTTCAACGATAGCGAAGCCGGTGCGCATCACAAAAGTTGCGGTGTAACTGGCTGGCGCAACTCGCCACAGCGTGAACTATCGCAGCTGCTCAGTGTGTCAAGTGTCTTATCTGTTCCACGCGAGGTGTCGTTCCTGCCACGCAATGGTGGAAGTGACATCGGGCAAGACCGCTCACCTGGTCGTATGCGCGAGAGTCTGATCGCTCGTTTCACCGAATGCGAGGTTGAAAAGACCGCAATGACGCAAACGGACCAAATGAAATATCACCACCCCGCGATAACCTGCATGCTAAAAGGAGATCGGCTCCTGCTCGCCTGGATCGGCAGGGATACACCGCAACATCGCTGATCCCCCACACTCACCGCTGCGGATTACTCTTGGTTTGCAGTAACGATATCAACAGCTCACAGCGCCGTGGGAAACCGCAAGCTCAGCGTTGCGTGCCGGTACGTTTCGTCCTCGACCCACCCACGCACCACCTGAGGCTGCGAGGCAGCAAAACACAAGCCCTTCTCCGCGGTGAAATAGTGGTCCGGCCCCCACTCCTCCAGATTCACAACCCCAGTGAATCTCGATACCGCGAGTTCCTCCACAACGCCGACACATCTCCACCAAACCTATCCGATCAATTCTAAGTAACCGTGAAATACTCCTCCCAAAGCAAGGCGACCGTACAACCACATCAAGTCCGCATATC
>JAUNVN010000200.1:0-751 GCA_030537655.1 Bowdeniella nasicola
CAGCGTTTGTACTTCCATCCCCAAATCCTCAAGCAGCTTGGCGACCGCGGCGGCTCTATTGTCCAATTCACGCTGATCGAAAGCAGGTGAAGAAATCGATGGGATTTTCACCAGTTCGCCGAGATCAGCTAAGAGCTGAGGAAAAAGAGTATTGACACGACTTTGTAACTGTTCAACGGTGATCACACACCCGAGCGTATCGCGATTGGACACGATCACGTACCATCGAAGTGTGATCTTCCGGAAAAAAGTGACTAACTCAGCAAATGCTGATGCCACCAATCAGCGTGAAACCGATACGCCTGGCGCCCCAAAGCGCCGCCCGCACCGAGCCCACGGTAAGGGTCGTCCTACTCCAAAACGGAAGGAGGCCGAGGCGCGCAACTACCGTCCCCCGGTCGGAGGGAAAGACCGGAAGGCAGCCAAAGCTGAAGAGCGGCGGCGCCGTAATGAACTCTATGCGCGCCAACGTCAAGCAATGATTACCGGCGATGAGCGCTATATGCCGCTACGTGATCGCGGTCGCCCACGCCGTTTTGCGCGAGACTATGTCGATGCGCGATGGAATATTGGTGAATTGTTCATGCCGCTCGCATTGGTAATGATCTTGACCATGCTGTTTGCGCGGCTGTGGCCGGCTGCTGCCTACATTGCCACGATTGGAATGTATGTGGTGGTCTTCGGCGGCATTATTGATGCGCTGTTTATGGTGTGGATGTTACGCCGACGGCTGCAGGAACACTACGACGCA
>JAUNVN010000200.1:782-2647 GCA_030537655.1 Bowdeniella nasicola
TATTCCCAATTGGACCGGCATGTATGCATTCTCTCGGGCGTTTATGCTGCGACCCTGGCGGATGCCAAAGCCGCAGATCCCACGGGGTGCCCGCCCGCGCGTTTAACTAGCTGCACGCGGCCGAGCTCTCTCGGCCGCTCATTATTTTGCTAATTCTCTGTTGATCCGCCCCGGCCAGCTCGGTCCCTGATAGACAAACGCAGAATAGGCCTGCAGTAGATCCGCACCAGCCGCGAGCATTGCCCGCGCATCCGCTGTGGTGGTGATCCCACCAACTCCCATCAATACGGGTCGTAATCCCAGTCCTTTTCGCGTGAGTTTGACAACTTCGAGCGCCCGCGCACGAAGTGCCTGGCCCGATAGACCACCGGCTCCAAATTCATGATCGATTGTCGTATTGGTGGCCACCATGCCGGTGATCTGTTCAGCTCGCACCAACTCCGCCACCGCGATGACGTCCTCATCTGCAAGATCGGGCGCAATTTTTACCAAAAGGGGTACCTCGCGCCCAGATGAACGCATCGCTGCGGCACGGGTCGCTTCGATAATTGGTTGCAGTGACTCGACCGTTTGCAAATCACGTAACCCCGGGGTGTTCGGTGAGGAGACATTGATGACGAGATAGTCCGCGTAGCGGGCGAGTTGTTGCGCGGAATACGCGTAATCGCTCGCAGCTAGTTCAGCAGGGGTAATCTTGGATTTCCCAATATTTACCCCGATAATCACACTGCGCCCAGCTTTGGTTGCCCGTAGCGCACGAAGTCGGTCTGCGACCGCATCAGCGCCATCATTGTTGAATCCCATCCGGTTACGTAACGATCCAATCTGCGGGTGGCGCCACAACCGCGGCTGTTCATTACCCGGCTGACTGTGGCGGGTGACCGTGCCGATTTCAACGAATCCGAACCCCAGCGCTGCAAGTCCAAGGACAGCCGTGGCATTTTTGTCCATCCCCGCGGCGAGTCCGAGTCGGGCAGGAAATGCACGTGGAAATACTCGTAAGCGTTCATCACGGATCGGTTGGTGTGGGAGTCGTCCAAAACTGGCACGCAACGCGCGTCGGCCAGCTTCGGTGGCACCGGCCGCACCGATCGCCTGTAATGCGAGGTGGTGGGCCGTTTCCGGATCTGTGCGGGTGATGAGATTATCGAATGCGAACCGGTAGAGCACGTGAACCACTCCTGGGACCTAGTTTTGGGTGAGCCGCGCCGGATTGGAGCTATATAGCCAGGCTAGTCCAAGGAAAGGCAGGACGAGAGGAACAAAGCCGTATCCCGAACCAAAATGTGACCAGACGGTCGCGCGTGGGAAGAGTTCGGGGTTGGTGTAGGAGATAATCCCAACGGAAATTACCCCGATGGCTTCAATTAGCACCGCCGTGAAAGCAACTTTTCTCATCCGCCTGCCATTATGGGCGAGACAGATCGTCGCGACGATGTAGACCACTGCGGCAAATGCTGACAGTCCGTAAGCAAGTGGTGCCTCTTCTGCATTGCGGATGAGCTGCACAAGTGAACGTGCCGTGGCGGCCAGCGCAAAAATCCCGTAGATGAGTATTAGGATCCGCCCCATCCCGTAGGCCGGACGACGCGTATCGCTTGTTGAAGTCGTTGCAAGGTTGCTCATGCCACCCATACCTGCCAGATTCGCCAATAACACACCACCAGACACACCGTGATCACCACCATGGCGATCGATGAGGTCCGAGTCCGGTCAATCACTGCCCACGCGGCGCCAATCGGCAGCAGGATCAGGCAGGTTAAAATGTAGCCCCACAATGTGATGGGATCAACAATGGCCTGACCTGATAGCTGTGCGATTACAGTCACGATTCCCTGGACAATAATCAGCACTTCAATCACCGC
>JAUNVN010000200.1:2657-2882 GCA_030537655.1 Bowdeniella nasicola
AAAATGACCGGTTGGTTTTTCAATGTACGCCAAGTCGCCCACAGCGCGAGGGCTGTGGTAAGAATTCCGCTAATCCATAAGGTGGCGTACACGAAGGCAAGAGTACCGTGTTTTTGGAGACTCTCGACAACTATCTCGCCGCGAGGGTGTGTAAACCGCAGTCATCCACATCACGGATGCTTTGTCACCCAGTTCCTATTACCCTAAAAGGGTGAATACTGTTGA
>JAUNVN010000201.1 GCA_030537655.1 Bowdeniella nasicola
TAATAGCCTTGGGGGTAGACGGTTGCGGGGTGGGGATCCGTAATCGCTCAGCGGCAAAATCACCAGCGGTTAGGTCTACTGGCGCGCCCTTAATCCCCGAACCGCCAATATCGATTCCAAATGCAAAACTCACGGGAGGGTTAGCACCTCCGCACCGTCAGCACGGACGACAATTGTGTGTTCAAACTGGGCGGAACGAGACCCGTCGGCGGTCACCACAGTCCATCCATCATCCCACTGTTTCGAAGCGGCCGTTCCCAAGGTGAGCATTGGTTCAATGGTGAACACCATGCCCTCTTCCATCACGTCGTTATACAGTGGCGCCGCATCGTAGTGGGGGATGATCAACCCGGAGTGAAATGCCTCGCCCACCCCGTGGCCGGTATATTCACGGACAACTCCGTAGCCGAAGCGCTTGGCATATTTTTCAATCACGCGGCCAATCACATTGACTTCTCGGCCGGGTTTGACCGCGCGGATGCCCCGTTCCATTGCGATCTTCGTATGGGTGACTAAATCACGCGCTGCCTGGTCCACCTCTCCGATGAGGAACATCCGGTTGGTATCACCGTGGACGCCATCAAGATAAGCGGTGACATCCACGTTGAGGATGTCCCCTTCCTGCAATACGGTCGAATCGGGAATCCCATGGCAGATGACTTCATTCAGTGAGGTGCACAGCGACTTCGGAAACCCTTGGTATTGCAAGGTTGAGGGGTAGGCACCATGAGCAATCATGTATTCGTGGCCAATCGCATCGACCTCATCGGTGGTCATGCCCGGTTGGAGCGCCTGGCCGATCACGTCGAGCGTCTGGGCGGCAATCGCACCGGCACGGCGAATTTTTTCGATTGTCGCTTCGGTTTTGATATCGGAGGCGGTCACCCGCTCTGGGCCCATCCGCCCAACATATTCAGGACGCGCGATTGCCTGAGGTACCTGGCGCATCGGTGAAAGCTTACCGGCGGTGAGCAATCCGCGTGGAGCACGGTCAACAGTGGTCATATCTGGCAGTCTATTGCTTTTTTCACCGCGTTGCTGTGCTTCTTCATCCTGGGCGATACTGGGGGTTAATGCACGGAACCACCCGGGGGAATGATGGCAGCGAAGTTTTACTACAACATCAAAACTGGCACGGTTGAAGAGGGAAAACAGTCCGCTTTTGTCAATCGGATGGGACCATACGATACGGCTGAAGAAGCAGCTCGCGCCTTACAAATTGCGCAACAGCGCAATCAGGCGTGGGAAGAAGACCAGGCTGAGTGGGATAACGATGACTGGGAGGACTAACCGCAGTGGTGGCCACCGCCAGGTGACCACCACGCGATGTTATTCGTCTTGGAAACTGTGTTGTGGCCCGGGGAAGGTGCCCTCAGCGACCTCCCGCTTATAGGCGCGTGCAGCGGCATAGAGTTCCGCCCCGACTTCACCGAACTGTTTGGCAAAGCGCGGGGACCAACTCGACATGCCTGCCATGTCGGTCCACACCAACACCTGTCCGTCACAATGGACCCCGGCGCCAATCCCAATGGTCGGGATATCGAGCACCTCGGTGATCCGCTCGGCCAAGGAGGCCGGCACCATCTCTAACACGAGCAGCACCGCGCCGGCATCTTGCAGAGCAAGCGCGTCTTGGACAAGTTTCTCAGCCGCATCATCACCGCGTCCCTGCACCCGTTTACCACCGAGCATATTTTCACTTTGCGGGGTAAACCCGAGATGGCCTACAACTGGGATCCCCACATTGGTGAGTAATTCCACGTGCGGTGCCAAATGGGCACCACCTTCAAATTTCACGGCGTGTGCACCGGCTTCTTTCACCATCCGTACCGCGCTGGCATGGGCTGCTTGGGGGGATGCTTCGTAACAACCAAATGGGAGATCAGCGATAACAAATGCCCGTTTGGCTGCCGAAGCAACTGCCCGTACGGCCGGAATCATGTCATCAACGGTCACCGGGATGGTCGAATCGAATCCGAACATCGTATTGCCAATGGAATCACCCACCAGGAGTGTGTCAATGCCGGCCTCATCGAGAATTTGAGCCGTTACGGCATCGTAGGCGGTGAGCATGGAGATCCGTTCACCGCGTGCTTTCGCCTGCCGTAAATGGTGCACCCGCACGCGGCGTGGTACGGGCACGCCGGTGCGTCCATCGTTGGGTTGGCCCTGGCCGACAGCAACGCCTACCGGAGGGGTCGCGGGTGCGGGAGAAGGATACTCAGGGGTCATCAACTGCTCCTAGGTTGAAAATGATGCACACTCGGCATCAGGTATTCCACCCCAAAGGTTACAGGGGAAATCTTGGTGCAATGTGCAAACTGATGGCGCTTCCACTCCGCGCGCTCGACCAGGCCCACCACCCGGGCAACGGTGCCAGGCTCGAAGCCACGTGCGATAATTTGCTGCATATTCTCACGCCGATCAATAAGCGCCTCGATAATGGCATCTAATTCGTCATACGGGGGGAGTGAGTCGCTATCTTGCTGGTCAGGTCGCAATTCAGCCGAGGGCGGTTTCGTAATTGAACCTTCGGGAATCGCCGGAGTGGTCCCCACCTGATTACGCCAGCGTGAGAGTTCCCAGACAAGTGTTTTTGGTACGTCTCCAATCGGAGCATAGCCGCCTACCGAATCGCCGTACATCGTCGAATAGCCGACTGCCACTTCGGTGCGGTTACCGGTGGCAAGTACGAGCGGACCTTCCTGGTTTGATATCGCCATTAAAATTTGGCCGCGAATTCGTGCCTGAACATTTTCCGCCGCCACCCCATCGACCGGTAGCTGGGTCATAAATGTGTCCACCATCGGGGCGATCGCGAGTAATAAGATCCCCAGTTTGGCCTGATCGGCCA
>JAUNVN010000202.1 GCA_030537655.1 Bowdeniella nasicola
ATTCTTAACAGTTCGCAAATGAGAGATAGACAACATTTTCCCGACGGTAGGCCGCTCGGGGCTTCTTCCTTATCGGCGTGCCGCCCTGAAGTTGAGGGCGGCAGCTCACTACGCTGGGCGTGTGAGCGAATTTAGCGCACCGAGCGAATTTTTGACCGCATTGGAGTCCCTGCGCGGCCATCGACTGCGCAAAGATATTACGCTTAATGAAATTCCCGGACCTACGCGGCTGGCACCCTACGCAGCCGCCCTCAATGCCGAGGTGTGGTCTAAAGATAATGACGTGCTGGTGGCACACGGGAAATTCATTGTCCTCTACGATCCTGATGGCCAGCCATCGTGGCATGGGGACTTTCGCGTTATTGTCCTGGTGAAAGCACCAATGGATAACGAAGTTGCAGCCGATCCACTTCTTGGCGAAGTTGGTTGGTCGTGGTTAATGAGCGCTCTAGACGACTGCGGGGTTGGGTTCCACCACGCGTCTGGTACCGTTACGCGCGTGTTATCGGAATCTTTCGGTGGATTGCAACTCATGGAACACCGCGTCGAGATGGAAATTCGTGGTTCGTGGACCCCGGTCACAGCTGATCTTGGTCCACATCTGCAAGCCTGGCTGACCGTACTTGAAATGACGGCGGGCTTACCACCCGAACTGATTGCCACTGCCGGTGAGGATAACCGATGACCGCAACCGCTCCCCTGCCGGTGGTGCGTGAACCAGAAGATGGAATTCCGCCGGTAATCACCGATGCTGGCCAGCTCTCCAAGATGTGCAGCAAACTCAAGGCGAGTACCGGACCGCTCGCAATTGACGCCGAACGCGCCGGCAGTTATCGCTATTCCCAAGGTGCCTACCTGTTGCAAGTTCGCAGCGACTCGGTTGGTACCTACCTGATCGATCCGATTGCGCTGCCCGATCTTGCACAATTGGCAGCTGCGGGAGCCAATAAACTGTGGATTTTGCATGCGGCCCAAAATGATTTGCCGTGTCTTGATGATCTCGGACTGATTCCACCGCGGCTTTTCGACACCGAGATCGCCGCGCAACTACTTGGTGAGGAGCACTTTTCTTTAGGAGCACTAGTCGCGAAATATTGCGGAGTTGAATTAGAAAAGAAATATTCGATGGTGGACTGGTCAAAACGTCCCCTGCCACGCCAATGGCTGAGCTACGCGGCGCTCGATGTTGAATTTCTGATTCCGCTGTACCACCACTTGGAAACTCAGCTACGCAAGACGGGTAAACACACATGGGCGAAGCAAGAATGTGAAGCGCTACGGCGGACGACTCCCCCGCAGCCAAGCGCCGAACCGTGGCGGGATATGCGCGGACTCGGTCGGATTACAAAACCGCGCTCGTTGGCGTTGGCTCGTGAATTATGGCGCAGACGTGACGAACTGGCGCGCCACCACGACATCTCCCCAGCACGAATGCTCTCTGATAAAGTAATCGTGCAGATCGCCAGGCAATTACCGAGTGATTCCCGCCAGCTCTCGCGCATTGTTCACGGCAGACACCGGCGGTGGTTGCGCGAATGGGATGACGTCCTGACTCAGGTACAAACCCTGCGCGCGGACGATCTGCCACGACGCAAACGTCGGCGTAATGAATATCCGCACCAGCGGCTGTGGAAAGCTAATCATCCCGACGCCCAAATGCGCCTGCAAGCGCTACGCGATGTGACCGCGGCCGTTGCAGAAGACCAGAGCGTCTCCAAAGATGTGCTGCTCCCTCCAAAAATTCAACGACAAATCGCCTGGTATGCACCGGTCGCAACCAAACGTGCGGTGACGACCGCGCTGAGAGACTATGGGGCACGCGACTGGCAGATTGACCTCATGTGCGCCCCGGTTGTCACCGCATTGAAACGGGCAGCGCACAGTAGCGATTCAGCTGATTAAAGACCTGCTTTTCCGCGTTGGCGTGGCGGATAGTAGCGCAAAAACTTCCGCCATTGGTTCGCCATCGCCGCCGCCGCATATGCCCAGCGCTTCGGATGGCGTTCAGCGGTATTAAACAGCGGACTTGCAACCTTTCGCCGCGCGACAAGGCGCAGCAGTTCGCCGCGACGCTCAGGCACGTAGGTAAGCAATAACGACAGCGGGACAACCGTATAAAGAAAACCGGGAGCGACCTGTTCTACTTCGGTTAGGACTTCACCATCCACCCAGTCACGAAGGTAATAGGTAGCTGGATTGGATCCCGCAGCGGTGAGATAGTGATGAGCTCTGCCCAGACGCGCATTCATCTCAAAAATCATTGCCTCGCCTGTTCGCGGGTCAATTTTGATGTCAAAGCAGCCGAACCCATGCCAATTGAGTTCATTGATAATACGCGATGCGGCCGCGACAATGGACGCATCATGGGTGGTAATAATTGCTGCAGAATTTCCAATTGCGGAAGGGACATGTTCCTCTAGGAGAACCTCTCCTAGCCCTGCGAAGACAATGCGTCCGTTTTGGGCGTACACATTAAGAACCCGCATGTGCGTGTCGTCCCCTGGAATATATTCCTGGAGCAAATAGCCCCCGTCATAGCCGGCCGCGTCCGAGATCTGTAACATGTGATCAGCTTCGTGGGGTGTTTCGAAGAAGAATACTTTCTTCTGGCCGGTGAATTTGACCCGATGAAAGGCTGGAGTATCACAGGCTTTTGCGACAATTGGGTAGCGCAAACCCGTAACCTCCCCGCCGGTAGCGCGCACCCGACTTCGCGGGTGAGCAACCTCCAGGTCCTCGCACATCCGCGCAAATGCGGCTTTATCACCAACGCGTGCAATCGTGTTCGCATCGGGATAGGGCACGATATATCGTGCTGGCAGTTCGGCGCGTAACTCGAGTAG
>JAUNVN010000203.1 GCA_030537655.1 Bowdeniella nasicola
CTAGAGCTGCGCGACGTGGCTGTGGTGGCACCAAAGGACGATGCTGGCACCGTCGGATTGGGACGTTATGGGGCGCTGGCAACGCCGCTGAGTGCTGCAGCCCTGGGTGAGCGGCTCGCAGCGCTGTTGCCAGCCACTTCTCGAGGCGTGGCATTAGCCGGTGATCCCGACCAAGAGATCCGTACGATCGCGTTGCTGCCCGGGGCCGGAGATTCCATGTTGGATGAGGTCATAGCCATCGGTGTCGATGCGGTGCTGACTTCGGATCTGCGCCATCATGTGACACAAGAAGCGGCGATGCGCGGAATTGTGCTCTATGACGCGGCGCATTTTGCAACCGAATCACCGTGGATGGCACGCCTGGCCGAGGTGGTGACACGCGAACTCCCATCTGTGCAAGTCAGTGTTTCCCAGCTAAATACCGACCCCTTTACGCGCGTGTTCATGCGTTAGCATAGATGTGGATGAGCTGGCTGGGCGGCCGCGGCAGATGTCGAGGAACGTCCGGGCACCACAGGGCAGGACGGTGGGTAACACCCACCCGGGGTGACCCGCGGGATAGTGCAACAGAAAGTAGACCGCCGCCAATGTGCGGTAAGGGTGAAACGGTGGTGTAAGAGACCACCAGCACTGCCGGTGACGGTGGTGGCTTGGTAAACCCCGTCCGGTGCAAGACCAGACAGCAGGCGTAGGCGGCCCGTTTAGCCTGCGGGTAGGTTGCTAGAGCTGCGCAGTAATGCGCCGCCAAGAGAGATGGTCGCCGCCACTTTTCGTGGAACAGAACCCGGCGTATAGGTCAGCTCATCCACCAGCATCATCGCTACGCCCATGCACTCATCTGGGCGAGAAGTCGTATTGGCCCAGCAAATGTGGCACCAGAACTCCGCAAGACCGCCTCTTCACGCGGCACTCATTGCGCGGACAAAGGTCTTGTGGCCGCCTCAGCTTTCGCACCTGGGGGAAAACTGGTGTGCATCAAGCTCATAGCGACGAAGGTAGAGGTTGGCGAAGACCCCAGCAGGTATCTCGCTGAGACGATACGCGAAGGTGCATCGTGCCAGCACCGCGCCGGAATTGGGCGCCAACCGGTATGGATTGGTGCGATGAGCGGGTTGTGCGGGTGTGCGTGGGTGACATCCTGGGGGAGTACGCCGGATTGGTCAGCAACATCGCCAGAGCCGAGGCGATTACGACCCAACACTGATCTTCAGCAAATTATCAATGATGACCTGAAAGCCCTCAGGTCGCCAACAGCCTTAGTGATCAGGAAGAAAGCGAATGCTCCAGTTGCCACTGTTGTGCTTGTCGCAGGTGATTACAACAGCGGTGCAATCGTACGCAATACCGCCCGCAGCGCCCTGCGATACCAGGCAATCCCGGCGCACGTCTCAGCGGTGATGGGCAGGCAGGAGGCAAGAGTAGCTTCAAAATCGGCTGTCATGTGGGTAATTGCCGGGACCTCATAGAGCCAAACCGCGCATTCCTGGTGTAGATGGAGACTGCGATAGTCAAGATTAATCGTTCCGATAATGGCTGAATTCCCGTCAGCAATCATCATTTTCGCATGCATATATCCCGGTTCATATTCATAGATTTCAACGCCGGCATCGACCAGTTCTGCATAGGAAGAACGCGTGGTTTCGTGGACAAACCAGTTGTCACCGATGTGTGAGGTGATGATGCGTATCCGCACGCCCGAGCGCGCCGCACGGATGATGGCACCGGTCATTTCTGCGTCAACGATGATGTAGGGCGAAGTGATATCAACACTTTCTTGCGCAGTTGCCAACAAGGCGATGTAGGCATCTTGTCCCACCCGGAGATTATCGAATGGCGAATCATCGTAAGGCTGTACCCATCCGCGTGCGTGCTCACCGCTGAGGTGGGGTGAAGGCGCGAGGCTCGACCAGGCGAGCGTCTCCTTTTCGGCATTCCACACGGTGGCGAACATAATTGCCAGCGAGTAAACCGCGGGGCCGTGCAATCGCACGGCAACGTCTTTCCAATGGCCATAGGGGCTGGTGATGTTGATGTATTCGTCACCGATATTGATCCCGCCCGTAAAGCCAACTTTGCCGTCAACAACGAGGATTTTTGCATGGTTACGGTTGTTATAGCGCAACAGCATTTTCAGTCCGAAGGGGTTGATCGGCTGCACGTGAACACCTGCCTCGTGCAAGGTTTGCTCAAAATTCCGCGGCAGGGTGAACACCGATCCGAGATCGTCATACAAAATATGAACTTTAACGCCCGCGGCAGCCTTACGCGCCAGGACAGCGTAGAGCTCATCCCACATGGTTCCGGCGGAAATGATGAAGTACTGAAAGAGGATGTAATCTTCGGCCTGCTCGAGTTCTGCGAGCATCGCTTTCCACGCATCCTCACCTGTTGGATAGTAGGTCACGGCCGTATTGCCGTATGCGGGATAGTGTGCCGCCGAGCGCAGGTAGTGCGCAATGCGTCGTGCGCCGGCATTGCAGTGCGCACTCATGTCACCACGATGGTTCACGCCGTCAAGTAATGCCCGCGATTTCTGCCACGGGATCATCAGGGACTCGCGCTCACCTTTGGTAAAGTAACTGCGCCCATACAGCAGATAGAACAGGCCGCCGACCAGCGGCATCAGCAAGATCGGTATTGACCAGCTGATCTTGTACTCCGGCGCCATTGAGGATGCCAGAATCCAAATGATGACGAGCGCAGAAATAATGATGTGCACGGTAAATAGCCATGGCAGTTTGCCAGTAAAAAACACAATGGCGATCACGAGCACCGCTATTTGCGCGATGAATGCAACTGCGACCATGGCCAGCCGAAGCCACGTGAGTGC
>JAUNVN010000204.1 GCA_030537655.1 Bowdeniella nasicola
GCTTCGTCCCCACGCGCTTGCTAGTGACTGGCGAGTAATCGCCGCGGACACCCCTGGAAAAAGGTGCGTTACTCTTCTAGCGACTCTCGCAAAATCTCGAGGGTGGAAAGAACATGATTGCGTTCAAGCTCGATGACACGTTCGACGTCCTCATCTAGCGTCGCCTCTAAAATCTGGTAGTGATCGCGGTTTGACGAGTAGATCTGTTCGGGACGCAATGTCACGGAAAGGGAGACATACGGGGCGGCTGCTGCGGCGAGCATGGCGACGGTATGGGCGGTCCACGAGTTATCGTGAGCCATCGTGATTTTGTGAAATTCTTGGTTGTAGTCGGTAAAGAGCACGACATCCGTTAAGGTGGCCATTTCGTCGCAGAGAAATTGTGCACGTGCTGATTTACGTGGGGTCATTTTGCCGACGGCCCGCCGGATCTGGAGTGGTTCAACGGCAAGACGTAGGGCGTAGATCTCTTCCGCTGCTGCCAGCGTCAAACGGTTGACGGTTGAGCCGCGGTGCGCTTCTGATGTGACTAAACCGTCCTGTTCTAATCTGCGGATCGCTTCGCGCACCGGGGTAATGGAGATATTGAGGCGATCGGCCCAGTCGGACTGATGGATTCGCTCGCCACCGGCAAGGGCACCAGAAAGAATCTTCCTCTTGAGCGCATCGTATGCAAACCCAGCCTGTGTGCTTGGGGCGACAGGGGTGGCAGGTTGATTCATCGGTGAACTCCAAAGATCGACTCGATTTTCATAAATTATAGCGGGGTAGATTGCGGCACCATTCTAGGACCTTCGTACGAGAAACGAGATACCGGATATCTATAATATATATCTTATAAAAAATAGTTCGGTTTCGCTGAAGGAGACGTAACCATGCTGGTCTTGGCTCAAATTCTTATGGGCCTCACACTCATCTTGATGGTCTCGGGGAGAACACCGCTGTATTCGACGGCAATCGTTGGCTCAACGATTGCCGCTCTTGTTGCCGGAATTCCTATCACCTTGGAGGAGGGAACCTCGATTAAGTCGTTGGTTCTCGGTGGTCTCAACCCAGTGATTGCTGATATGGCTGGCGTGTTGATCTTCATCGGCGCGATGGAAGCAGCCGGTTACCTCGACGTGCTGGTACACGCCATTATCCGCCAGGGTAACCGCTTTGGCCGTGGGCCAGGCGTTGCTGCAGCAGGAGGGATCGGCGCTGGATTGATCGGTGCGTTCACCGGGTTCACCCAGCCGGCAATCACCGCTGCGGTCACTGGTCCCGCATCGGTAAAACTTGGAGCCGATCCCGATAAATCTGCCGGAACCCACGCCCATGCGGGGCATCTGGGTAACTTTGCCGGATTCACACACCCGACGTTGTTGGCAGTGATCGCCCTGGTGGGAATTAAATTCGGATGGATCAACGCGATTGGCTTGGCGACCAGCCTGGTGATTTTTGCGGTGTCCTTCATCCGGATGCGCAAAACGGACACATCGGCGACCACCGCTGATGATGCCGCTGCAGCACTTGCCCAGTTTGCACGTCAAGAGGGCGAACCTCCGGTGTGGGTGGTCTGTATCCCCTTCTTACTGCTGGTGGTGGGTTTTGCCCTTGGATATCCGGTCTTCGCGCTCGGATTCGTTGTGTCCATCATTGTGATGGCAATGGCGAGGATCAATCCATTTCGTACCGAAGCGCAGATGCTTACCTCAGTTGAACGTGTTGCCGTACCATTAATTGCAACGGTTGGTTTCCTCTACATGTCTGGGGTAATTGGCGAGATTGGAATTACCGAACTCATGGCTGGCTGGTTAGAACCACTGATTGAAGCAGCTCCAATCCTTACCCTCGCCCTCATTTCGGCTATTGCCGGAACGCTTACCCAGTCGAACTCGGCATCGGCAGCGATCATCTTGCCGATGGTCACCCTTGTGCAGGCGCATGCCGATGTTAATGCCCTAGCACTGGCCACTGCGGCGTGCGGACCGACCGCAATCATGCAGTATTTCCTGACCGGTGGCCCGGTTGCGGCCCTTGCAACCACAATTCCCGTGGTGCCGGGATCAGATTTGAAACGCGCTAATAAGTTCCAGCGTCCAAGCCAGCTTATTGGCCTGGTCTTCGTCACCGTTGTTGCGGTGATTCTCGGCGGATTTTAGAAAGGACATAGCGATGACAACCATTGCGATTGGCGCACTGGGGGGCACAATTGCGATGACACCAGATAGCGCCGGCGGCGGCGTGAAGCCATCTTTGGATGCCGATGACCTCGTGGCAGCGGTACCGGAATTAAATGATATTGCGACGATCACCGCGAAAACAATCGCGTCGGTCGCCTCTCCTAATTTACAGATGGGCGATGTGCTAGCTGCCTATCGGTATTGCTGTGAGCAAGCCGAGGCAGGGGTTGATGGAATCGTGCTCACCCACGGCACAGATACGCTCGAAGAAACTGCCTACTTCCTCGATCTGCTGTGGGATTACGATATACCCATCGTTATTACCGGTGCGATGCGCTCTCCCAACCTGCCATCGGCTGACGGACCGGGAAATATTCTTGCCGCTGTCGTTGCTGCGGCCAGCACTCACCTGACAGGGCTTGGGGTCCTGGTGGTGCTGAACGATGAGGTGCATCTCGCGCGATTCGTCGCAAAAACCAATTCGACAGCAACCTGGACATTTGCTTCGCCTGGCTGGGGACCAATCGCCCGCATCGCTGAGCGCCGTGCGTCGGTGATGTTAACCCCGCGAGAGCGTCCTAGTGCGCTTCCTGTCCCACCACCAAGTGAAATCCGCATCCCGGTTATTGAATGTGGCCTAAGTGATGA
>JAUNVN010000008.1 GCA_030537655.1 Bowdeniella nasicola
GCTGCACCACCGGTGCAGCTGAGAGCATACCCGTCGAACCTGATCTAGTTCGTACTAGCGAAGGGATGTTCACATGACTGCGAATCCCGCCATCTGTGCTTCAAACCTCGCCGTTCGCAGCGGCGACCTGCTCCAGCAACTACATGAATCTGTTCCACTCGTCCAGGTCATCACCAATGCGGTGGTCACCAATTGGAGTGCCAATATTCTCCTCGCCCTTGGGGCGTCACCAGCGATGGCCGATGTGGTCGGAGAGGCGGGCGTCTTCGCCCGCAGTGCGAATGCACTGTTGGTAAACCTCGGAACTCCCAATCCGGGGCAACGCGATGCCATCATCGAAGCGGTGCGTGCGCGCCAAGAGGCAGGGACAACGTGGGTACTCGACCCGGTGGCCGTAGGGGCATTGCCGGTGCGCACCAAACTGGCCACCGAGCTACTGGCAGATCACCCCAGCGTGATTCGCGCGAATACGAATGAAGTTCTAGCCCTCGCCGGCAGCGGTCAGGCTGCGCGTGGTGTTGATGCGACCGCCCCGGTCAGCGCCGCCATTGGCGTTGCTGACACGTTGGCAAACCACACCGGCGGCGTGGTCGCCATCTCGGGGCAATCTGACTATCTCACCGACGGCACAGATGCGGTGTGGGTTGATAATGGCGATGCGCTCCTCACGCAGATCACCGGCGGTGGCTGCGCGCTCGGTGCCGTCGTGGCGGCGTTTGTGTCGCTGCACGATACGACACTTCTGGAAGCGAGCACGGCAGCGCATGTATGTTATGGCATTGCCGCCGAACAGGCCGCGCGCCATGCCAGCGGTCCGGGCAGTTTCGCCGTGGCACTACTCGATGCGCTCGCGGGTCTTCACCCCGCGATGGTACGCGATGGCGCACGCGTACGTATTGGGGCAGATGAGTGCGATGCGTGAGCGGGGAATCTATCTGGTGACCGATCACGGGCTGTGCGGAGCGCGCGGCGTGGTCGAAACCGTACGGCAGGCTGTTGCTGCCGGGGTGCGGATAGTGCAACTGCGCGCCAAAGACGAAACCCTGTCCGGACATCTGCGCGAACTGGCAGCCCTGAGTGATGTCATCACTTCCGATACAAAACTACTCGTCAATGACCGTCTTGATGTGGCAGTGGCGGCACGCAGTCGCGGCCTGCCGGTTGCGGGAGTACACCTGGGACAGGGGGATGTGGCGGTAAGTGAAGCACGTACAGCCCTTGGCACCGATGCAATCATTGGGCTGAGTGCTAGCACGCTGCGCGAAGTTCGCGATGCTCCAACAGCAGTCGTGGACTATCTCGGGATCGGTCCAATTCACGCAACGACAACGAAACCCGACCATCCACCGGCGCTTGGTGCGAGCGGATTTCGGGCACGTGTGGCAGCAACGAACCTGCCGTGTTTTGCCATCGGTGGGGTCCAAACCGATGATATTGCGGCACTGGTTGACGCTGGCGCCGCTGGAATAGCTGTAGTTTCAGCGATTTGCGGCGCGAGTGATGCTTACCAAGCGGCCGCGAGCCTTCAGACAACATGGCAACAGGAGCAAAAATGATTCCCAATATTTTATCGATTGCCGGGTCGGATTCCTCCGGCGGCGCTGGGATCCAAGCCGATATTAAAGCGATCAGCGCTAATGGTGGATTCGCGATGACCGCGATTACGGCCCTGACCGCCCAAAATACCTGCGGGGTCAAAGCTGTGGAGCTCACCCCACCTGCGATGGTAAAAGCACAGTTGCAGGCAGTTGGGGCCGATGTGCGCATTGACGCGGTGAAAATCGGGATGCTGGCCACCACGGAGATTATCACCACGGTTGCGGACTGGTTGGCAGCAAACCGCCCCGCACACGTGGTGCTCGACCCGGTGATGGTAGCAACCAGTGGTGACCGGCTCCTGGATACGCGCGCGGTCGCGGCATTACAGCAGCTGTGCACCCATGCGGATCTGCTCACCCCAAATCTTGACGAGCTGGCGATCTTAGCGGGATCAGAGCCTGCCACGAGCTGGACAGATGTTCAGGAGCAGGCAACCTCCGTTGCCAACACGCTGCACACTCGCGTTTTGGCAACCGGTGGTCATCTGCGGACCGAGGAGGGCCAGTCCTGTGACCTATTGGTGAGCCCAGCGAGCGAGCCGGTGTGGTACACCGCGCCGTGGATCGCGACGACCAATACGCACGGGACGGGGTGTTCCCTCTCAGCTGCGATTGCAAGTCACGTGGGTGCTGGTGCGAATTGGGAGCAGGCGATTAGAGCGGCAAAGACCTGGTTGACCCAAGCGCTGCGTGCAGCAGACCACCTCCAGGTCGGGTGCGGATCCGGGCCGGTACACCACTTTGCAACACTGTGGGAACAGCGAGCTGACGGATAGCGAAGGCGGGGCAAAACCTGCCCCGCCATCACGCTTATTGCCACTAGGGCACATCGGCTTGGACGAGGGTACCCGAGCCGCGCGCATACACCTTCCCGTCATCGGCACGCACGAATAGCGCTTGGCCGGATTTCAACTGTTCACGGCTGCCAGCTTCGTCACGGATTTTGATTTTGCCATCGACACACATGATGATTCGCGGTCCCGCGCCGCGGATCTGCTGTTCGCCGTGTGGTTCGCGCAACCGGGTGATGGAGAGTTCGAAATCATCAACCGGTGCATAAAACACTTCGGTTGCCACCCCAAACAGTTCGGGAGCAAGCCGGATGGGTGGGGCAGCAACAAAGTCGACACACTGCAGCATTTCGCTGATATCGACATGTTTATGGGTTAGGCCTGCGCGCAGCACATTATCCGAGGTCGCTTGAATTTCAATGGCTAATCCCGACAGGTAGGCGTGAACGGTACCGGAGGGAACAAACAGGGCTTCGCCAGCGCGGAGGGTGACCGGGTTTAACAGCAGTGCGGCAAGGACACCTGGATCACCCGGATATTCCTGCTGTAGTAGTTCCACGATCGCATCGGCACGCGGCGAAGGGGAGGTGCCAGCGGCCCGCCGTTTAGCACACAGCGCGGCCACCTGTGCAACGTCGTCGGGATCGGGGCTGCGCGGTCCACTAATGAGCAGGGCGAACGCGCGTTCCATCCCCGACGAGGTGGGATCGGATTGCAGGACTGCTACCAGCCGGTTCGTGATATCGCAGTCCAACCCAGCTAGTAGTTCTATCGCACGACGCGGAGCGCGGAAGCCGCACATTGCTTCGAGCTTGGTAAGCGCGAACACCAGTTCGGGCTTATGGTTGGCATCGCGGTAGTTACGGATCGGGTCATCGAGCGCAATTCCGGCTGCTTCTTCGCGTTTAAATCCCTCAGCTGCATCCTCAGCGCAGGGATGGACCTGCAAGGATAGCGGTTTTGCCGGCGCGATGAGTTTCAACATGAATGGTAGGGCTGAACCGAAGCGAGCCTGGATATCCGCCCCGAGGGTGCCGATGGGATCACCGGCGATCGCCTCGCGCAGATCCGTGTCGTGATCCAGCAGTTTGGCAGGGCCGGTTTCGTGGGTGCCGAACCACAGTTCAGCTACCGGAGTGTCAGTAACGGGCTGACTGGTAAGCCAGGGGATGGCATCTTTGGATCCCCATTCATAATTGCGTTCTATCCCGCCGAGCCGATACATCGAAACCTCCTCGTTTCTGCGTGTCCCTTATTGTACGGAACAATCCCACCTCAAGGCCATGAGGATCTCGCTGGCGTGCCGCCGTAGACTGGAGGTATGAGAGAAAATCTACTGCGTCCCGAACCGACCTTACTGCCGCCAGACCCGGCAGCTGCAATGCTCGATAGGGGAGCGGCCCGCGAGGTTGCTGCTCGAAAATACCCTGCCTCCCCTCTCGCATGGGCGCTGCTGGCTGAAGCGGCGCTAGCTGACGGTGAAGAAATAGTGGCCTACGCGTGTGCGCGCACAGGCTACCATCGCGGTTTGGATGCACTGCGACGTGCCGGATGGCGAGGGGCGGGACCAATTCCCGCGGATCACATCCCCAACCAGGGATTTTTGCGGGCCTTATTGGTCCTTGGCAAAGTTTCAGCTGCGATTGGTGAAGATGATGAAGCCGAACGGATCGCTGCTTTCCTCGCTGATGCCGATCCAACACTGAGCGCCGAGGCCGGCGAATTTCCGAGTGCGGCAATTTTCGACATCGAAAACTAATTCCAAGGAGTTTTGATAGTGACCTGGCCAACTTCTCCCGTCATTCTCGCCTCTGGTCGCTACCGCGATAATGAGCGCTGGCATGTCTTTCGCGACTGGATTCTCACGCGGCTGGCAGATGGCAGCTATCGGCAAGCGGCCGGGGAGCGAGTTGTTAGCGAAAACAACGCTGAATTGGTAGTGGTGCGTGCGCTCGAGCTGATTTTGGCCGATGCGCTCAGCGACTTAAATGACACACTCGATCCGTGGGATTTACGTTTGCAACTGCGCTCCATTCCCAATGCCAGTGTCACCCGGCAACTTGACTATCATGCCAGCGTCGCTGCCGATCAGCTTGCTGGTGGGACAGGTGCGGGGCCTGCCAAACCAACACCGTGTTGTGATTCGAGTGCGAACCCGTGGTTTGAACCGCAACGCCCCGCCAACGATGAACTCGTGCCCGTCATCCGCGCGGGCTACTACGGAATCTGGGAACATTTCAGTTACCGGATCCGGCTGCTGCCTGGAAGTGATGACTGCCAACTCATTGCCTACGCACCCCCGCCAGCGCCCGGATTTAGCGAAACAAACGAAGTTGATGCCCCCTTTGTGCGCACCGTCGCTCAGGAGGAACTCACAGCGCTTTATACGGTCGAAGGCCGCGCGGTGATTGACCGCCACCTCGTGACGATCTGCGGATCACGTCCGGGGATCACGCTCGCGACCGCACAGGATGTGCCCGCCGGGGAACAGGCCCGTCAAATTGCGGCTGCTGCACGATTCTTGCCAACGCCAGAACCGAGCGACGAACCACCGCTAGTACTCCCCGATGCCGGAGGCGATGGAGCGCCATCATGCAATGTCGCTGCGTCCCGTCCGCTACCGCAAACAATTGAAGTGGACAATGCACAGGTGACAGCCATCCGGATGGAACGCACCGATTTTGTGCGTACCGCACGTGGATGGCAAGGCGATTGGCGCCACCGGCGCCCACCGATTTACCTGCGCAATATCCCCCCGCGCACCTAGCCGGACCTGACGACGATAACGCGCGATCGCTATCCCCGATACGCTGGCCGTACAGATTCGCGCAAGATCGCAGGAGTGGAAGTAAAACCAATGACAATTCCGTCAATGCCCACGAAAGATGAATTCCGCCCGATTATTTTGCGAGTGCTCGCTGATGGGCAGCCACGCTCACGTCAAGAAATTTATCGTGTGGTTGCCGATGAGGCCGGCTTGAGCCCGGCAGCCCGCTCAGAACGGATCGCCTCGGGGGGACTGAGCTACCAAAAACGTATCGGATGGGCATGTGGTGACCTCTATCGGGCAGGATTGTTGCATCGGCCGCAACGCGCCATCTATCAGATCACCGATGATGGACGCACTGTCGCAGCGCGAGACCTGAAAATTTATACCGAGCGCGATCAGGAAGAGTGGCCCAAGTGGCAGGCCTACCAGGCGGAACTCGCTGCCCGCCGCAAGAAGCGCAAAGATGAAACCAATGAGAAAACCACGGTGGGAACGGGAGAAAACCCCCTCGAGCAGCTGGTGGAAAACGTTGAACAATTTAACACAGAAACCGCCACCGAATTACGGCAGATACTGCAAGAGTCGTCTCCAGAGTTCTTTGAAAATGCGGTCATAGATCTGCTGTGGAAGATGGGCTACGGGGGCACCCATGGCGAAAAACAGCATGTGGGGAAATCCCATGATGGCGGGATTGATGGTGTTATCCGTCAAGATGCGCTGGGGTTGCAAAACGTTTATGTGCAAGCCAAACGATATGCCGATACCAATTCCGTCGGCCGCCAGGCCATCCAACAGTTCTATGGCGCACTCGCCTCACGCGGTGCTGATCGCGGCGTCTTTATTACCACTTCCACCTTTACTGAACACGCCAAATCTGAAGCAAGAAGCTATCGGGGCAAAATCGTGCTGATCGACGGAATTCGCCTGACGTCTCTCATGTTAAATTACGGTGTTGGCGTGCAACGATTTCGCGAGTTTACGCTCTACCAAGTCGACGACGATTATTTTGAATCCGATCTGGGATAACAGTGTCGTGGTGGCTCAAGGAACTGATCGAGCCACCACGAACATGTCATTATCGACGCCAGCCCGGCGCATCAATTGGTGCGGGACGTGGGGGTGGAGGCGCTTCGCCTGCAAGACCGAGCTCGTAAATCTCCGCAATTAACGCATCAGCTTGCTCGCTCGTTGCCTGCAGGGGTTCGGGAAGATCCACCTGCGGGCGCGCGGGGCGATCCAACCGGACATGCGCCCATCCAACAGAGGCGACCCGATTGGTTTCTTCCACGGCGGTGACAAAAGCGCCACGCACCTGCGCGCGCGTGTCGCGCGGTGGCGTATCAGTTGCCGCCAAAATCGCCTCTGGTGTCGACCAGGTTTGCATTAATCCGGCCTTGCGTAGGCGTGCGGATAATCCCGTTGCTGGAGAAATGTCATGGAAGGCCAATTCGGTGCGCAATACCTTCGGTGACATCCAGCCCTGCGGACTTTGAGCAGCGATATGGGAGAGGATCTCAAATTTGATAGCCCAGTCGAGCTCTGTTGCCACCAGGGAGTGGTCACCGGTTTGCAAGGCGGTAATCCCGCGCCTGGCGACATCCAGTGCCCGCGCCGCCATTTCGTCATCGCCACGTTGGACCTGCGCGACTTTCTCGAGTGCAATCTCAAGGAGTTCAGGACAGGTAATATCACTGCCCCGTTTTCGCGCCATGGGGGTCAGTGGATCAAGATTCCACGCATTGGTGGCAGCTACAGGATCAACCAGTTCAATATCGGCCAGATCCCAACCGTGGTTTTCAATCTGATCCAACACGCCAGCACCAAGGACCACCTTCACCGCGGTAGTTGCCTCACTCATCGCTGAATCCCCAGCAATGACGTGCAGGCGCCGCCACCGCGATTTATCGGCATGGGGTTCATCGCGCGTATTAACAAACGCACGTTCGTGAGTCGGATCGGCACTTGCGGAGGCCTTCATAAATTCGGCGCGCGCCGAATACAGCATTGCCTGAAGCGGACGGGTAGTCGTATCGGTCAGTGGCTGGGTATGTCCTGAGAGGTTACCGCCGGGAAGTGCGCCAGCGCCGATCAGGATTTGGCGGGCGGCAAGGAATGAGACAAATCCGCCCATCGGTAGGTTGACATCGCGGCGGAATTGATAGTTCTCGTGACACCCAAACGTATTGCCATACGAATCGGCATTTGATTTCAACAGGTGGATACGTGCCCCGGGGATGCGTTCGGGGAGGTGCTGATTCGCGATCCGTAACATGCGTGCCAAGATGAGATCGCCGGCCTGATCTTGGGCGAGCAGATCATCGAGATGCAAACATTCGGGACCGGCGATTTCCGGGTGGGAACCAATATCGACATAGAGCCGTCCCCCATTGCGCAAAAAGTGGTGAGCGGCACGGTGGCGCTGGGGAGTATGCCGGAAAATCTCTTTCACGGCATCTTCCACATTCAGCGGTGCTTGGCGAACCTCACCGCTTGTTGCCGGTGCCGTCCACGCCGAGGTGATGCCGTATTCGGTCTCAATGCCGACAACGCGCCCCAAGCCGGGGATTGGTTCACCAGCACTCGCCGGACTCACTGCCCACCCTTTTGCTGGAAGCCTTGCACAAATTCAAGGGCATTAACCTCCAACACATCATCAATATCAGCCAGCACCTCATCAAGGCCCTGTGCGGCCGGATTTGGACCGGCTGGGGTGGGTGGGTCGACCGGATCGGCCGTATCTTCATGTGAGGTTTCTTTTTGAATCCGCTTAGCCATTGTTCCCTTCCTTAGGTGAGTTCGGTTCACCTAAACCATTACTACCATCAGCGTAAACCCCTTCGTCCCATCCCGTCACTACAGGATCGTCAGGAATTTCAACGCCTAAATATTCCAGAGCTTCTTGCACATTATTACTCGCATCGATTGCTGCTTGGGCTTCCGCGGCGGTGGGATGATACGGGTCGTGCAAGGTGACGCGGAGTAAGTGTTTGCGGTCAATATCAACCACCAGTGAGGTCCAACTTGCGGCCCATACAGCCTGCGGGTAGGCCGCCAGCAAGGCTGCGCGCCCACCGGCGCGGGTGTTGGCTGGTGCGGTAAATTCGGCCTTCGCTACCGCTTGTGGATCGAGGACCTGTTCGAAGGCGCCGGCTGCTTCTAACTTCAATGCAAATGACGTCTTGGGATCAAGCATGGAGAACTGCAGGTCAGCTGCCGCTAGGCGGGGATCATCCCAGCCACAGTTAAATTTTGCTCGCAGTTTTGCAAGCAGCGCGTATTTACCAGCCCACTCCACCAGAGAACTCGCCGCGGTAATTCCCTCATCGAGGGCATCAAGTGCGCGACGCCAAAGCGTGAGGATCTGCTCGGTTTCCGCATCGACATCGCTACCGGCCGCCTCATGAACCGCATCGAAGTAGCCTCGCAAAATCTCCAGGGCAGTGGCACTGCCACCGGCCGCGAGCGCAACGGGCTCGGCGAGTGTGAGGTCACGAGAAATGGTACGCACCGCGGCAACTGGATCAGCAAGCCGATAGCGCTGAGCGAGCTCGCGGGCGGTATCGGGATGATTTTCAATCAGGCTTAACACGGCCGCTAGTGGCCCAAAGCGCAGCAGCATGGTCACCCCGGTCATGGAGGAATCCGCGGTGATCACATGCAGGCGGCGGCGCGTGTCCGGATCAGCGTGCGGTTCATCGCGCGTGTTCATAATCGGGCGTTCGCGTGTGGTGTAGAGCGAAACCTCCTGCTCGATGTAGTCAGCGCGTTGGAACAGCTGAAATCCGGGCGTTTCAGCGGCCGGCCCAATACCGATGCGCCCCGAAGCGCACATCACTTGGCGGACAACTAAAAATGGGATCAGCACATCGGTAACCAACTGCCAATCGGTTGCGCGATCCAGTTCGTAGGACTCGTGCGCGCCCCAGGCCGCACCCTTATTATCGACGTTATTTTTCATCACCACGCACGCCCGGTTTTGGGCAGCATTTAATGCCCGCTGCGCGCGGAGCATCGCGAGGTCACCCGCGCGGTCGTATATCGCAGCCTGCATGGGGCCGCGTGCCTCCGGTGCGGCATATTCCGGGTGGGTGTGATCCACATACAGGCGCGCCCCATTGGCACCGTGGGTTGCGGAACCACGATAGTAATGCTGTTCAAAGGGGCGGATCCGCAGTACCCACTTCGTGGCCGCGCGAGTCAGGGCCGCGCCGTGAACCTCATCGGTGCGTGCTTCTTCAGCAAGGTTATCCGCCTCAAATCCGCGTGCATCCTTGCGTGGGGTTTCTCCGGAGTAGTCGAAGCGGGTGCCGATCCCGGCAAGCAGGTCACGAGAGTCCTTAGCAGGGACGTGATTGGTGGTTGGCAGACCGAGTTCAGCGCCGGCCTGTGCATATGCGTACAGCAGATCGGTGGCGAGCTGATCGGGATCGGCAGCGGCATCCTGACGATCGATGAGTGCATATTCTGTTTCAATCCCAATAATGCGATCGACGCGAATCATCGCTATCCTTCCTCGGTTTCGAATTCCTCAGCCAATGCGATTGGCACCACCGCGACAATCGGATCGCCTCCGTGGCCGCGGCCGACCACTCGCGCCCACTCCTCGGGATCGGTAGCGCCGGGAAGATCCGCATTCTCTTCAACTTCTCGCGCAACAGCGGCTTCCAGCTGTTCGCATGTCAGCCCGTGCTCCCCGTCGGTGAGGTAGGCCTTGATCGCCGAGTTTTTTGCGCGGTCAACAATATTGGCGATCATTGCCCCCGATACCAGGTCGGCTAAATGCCAGGTTTCGCGCACGCCGGAGCGGCGACGAATCTGCAGCAACGCGGTGTGATCATTGCGAGCAAAAAGCGCATCTAATGTGCGTTGGCTCATGTGGGCTACCGCTTCGGCGACCCCGCCGTTGGCATCGATTTCTTTCTCGTGAATTGGCAGTGCCACAGTCAAATAGCGCGAGAGAATCTCAGCGGCACCGTCACGATCTGGCCGGTCAATACGGATTTTTACATCCAGGCGCCCGGGACGCAAAATTGCCGGGTCGATCATATCTTCCCGGTTGGACGCTCCGATGACCACCACATTGCGCAGTTCTTCCACGCCGTCGATTTCGGCGAGTAGCTGCGGGACAACGGTGGTTTCCACATCGGAGGACACCCCCGATCCACGGGTGCGGAAGAGTGATTCCATTTCGTCGAAGAAAATGACAACCGGCAGTCCAAGCGCGGCCTTATCGCGAGCACGCGCAAAGATGAGGCGGATCCGCCGTTCAGTTTCGCCCACATATTTGTCCAGCAGTTGTGGACCCTTAATATTCAAAAAGTAGGCTTGGGTGCCCGCGGTACGTGACAGGGAGGTGGCAATCGCTTTCGCAATCAGGGTTTTACCACACCCGGGAGGACCGTAGAGCAGCACTCCCTTGGGGGGACGCAGGTGGTGTTCGACGAAGAGTTCAGGATGGAGGAAGGGGAGTTCAACCGCATCGCGGATTGCTTCAATACAGTGATCCAACCCGCCGACTGCTTCCCAACCGGTTTCGGGGGCCTCTTCAAGGAGCAGATCCTCAACCTCGGCGCGGAGCACTCGCGCTAAAGCAAAGCCGTTGCGCAGGTCAGCCAGGAGGGAATCACCAAGGCGGAGACGTTCCCGGCGAAGTTCGCCGGCGATCCGCAGCATGCGGGTATCTTCACCGCGAACCACCACGAGGACATGATCATCATCAACGCGCTGTTCGACAACCACGATTTCGCCAGCATCATCCACATTCGCGGTTGCAACCACCGACAGATGGTCATCAAGGACAACGGTGGTGCCCGGTTCTAATCCGCCAAGCGGAACCTTTTGCGATACCCGCACCCGCATTTTCCGACCGGAAGTGATCACGTCAACGGTCCGTTCGAGAGCGTCGATAGTTTCCAAATAGGTACCAAAACTCAACGGCGCTTCGGTCAGACGGGCAATTTCTTGATGTAACCCGCTCAGCTCTTGACGTGCAGCAGCGAGCGCCGAGGCAAGACGGGTATTTTTCCGGGTGATAACGCCCGCGTGGTCAACGAGTTCGCGGATACGTTCGCGCAGTTGGTCATCACTGGCATTAGCGGGAAGCTCGCCAACATTATCGGGAAGCATTTCGCGAGTGGTACGTGGGGTTTCAGGGTCTTTGGACGGCACGGTTCAGCTCCTTTGCACTGGCTGCGCACGCTTTCTATTGTATTCCTCCCACCGGAGTTAGTACACCTGTGCTATGCCGTGGTGGGAGGGGAATAGTCACCGGTGCACTGCCAGGAAACAACCGCGGTGGGCTTTGTGCCACACGAGATGGGACGGGTCGCAGCGCTGCGCGTAATTTCACGCACCATCACCCTTCGCTGGAAATCTGCCACGGCAACGCTGACGCGGTAGAGATGATTGCCCGCAGGTGTACTTCTCACCTGCCAGCCGCTCAGAGGCACGGGGGCGCGGTATTGACACTGGATGGCCACCACGGCGGCCTGTTCCCACGGGGCAAGTGCCGATAGACCGCGGTTGGTCTTCGCATCGCACAGCACCGGGTGGAGCTCATTGCGATCAGCGGCATCAAGTGCGGCGAGAAGTTCATCACCGCTCAGGCGCGCGAAGGTCAAGCCGCTGGGGAGGAGTACACCGGTGGGGGCAAAGCGGTGACCACCGGTGTGAGAGGTTTCAAATACCTGGGTGGGGGCGCGGGCGAATACATCGGCGGCAACGGGTCGGCCAGCCAGAGCACAGCACACATCGCGTTTCCCATTGGTACAAACCAGGGCGATTGGTCTGCGGGCTCGCCGCAGTGTTGGCAACGCGTCCAATACCGGCTGGGGACTGGAACTGGTGAGCATGGTCGCATTCAGGACGCGCAGCTGGCGTGGATCTGCGATCTCACCGCGCACCATCCAAGGGGTGGCGACCAAATTGCCCGCAATCACCACCTGGTGGGTGCTAGGGGTGCGGTGGGCGCGTTGCGTCGGGGGACGGATGAGCCCAAAGCGACCGCCGGCGGCGCTGCACAGGGCATCCAGTTCGGCACCAAGTTCGGGTTCTAAATCCGACTGGGTAGCGGCCCTACGCCCCCAACTGCCACGTTGTTCTAACAGCACCCAACTGAAGGCACGTGCAGCTGTTCCAGCTGCCAGTTCAGCTTCGGCAGCCGCTGCCAGTCGGCAAAATTGCCGCGGTGCCCCCATCGGTTAGTCACCTAATGCCTGGTCAAGGCGGTCAAGTTTTGCGGTGAGTTCACCTGAAAAACCGGGACGGTAATCAGCCTTGAGTACCAGTGAAACCCGCGGACTGTGGGCCGCCACCGCTTCGGTTGCAGCTTTGACCACTTCCATCACTTCATCCCACGAGCCTTCAATCGTCGTGAACATCGCGTCGGTACGGTGGGGTAGTCCCGAGGCTCGCACCACTTTGATCGCAGCGGCCACTGCGGTGGCAACCGAACCGGATTCGTCAATGGCAGCTGCTGGGGCAACAGAAAATGCTACGAGCATGTCTTTCTCCTCTCGGTGTGTCCTTCTCATTATTGCCGACCCCACCGCTGCGAGGGCGCAATCCGTGGTCAGGGTGGGCCAGCTGGGTGCGATAGGACACAATATTGGTGTGCACATGCCTGATACCTCTAGTCCGCAGCCGCCCAGCTGGGTCCGTAGCATGCTGTATTGGGAACTCGCTATTGTGCTGGCATTGAGCCTGGGGCGCTCGGCAGTCTATGCGGTCGTTGCGCTGATCGCGCGCCTGAGTGATTCCCAGCCGCTGGCATCCCAACGTGCGAGTCTCAATACAACAATCGCAGCACGGCCCGCGTTGGATTTGATCTACCAGCTCTTAGCGATCGGATTTGCGCTGGTCCCACTCGCCTTGGTGATTTTCTTACTGGTACGTGAAGCGGGAGGGAAAGCGCGCCCATTACATCGCGCCCTTACCACCCTCGGTTTTCATACCTCAGGTCCGCTTGGCAATACTCTCGCCGGTATTGGCCTTGCCGCCCTGATTGGGATTCCAGGGCTTGGCTTCTACCTGCTGGGACGCCAGCTGGGAATCACCGTGCACGTCAGTGCTGCCGATCTTGGGTCGTATTGGTGGACGATCCCGGTGCTGATCCTTGCGGCAATAAAAAATGCGCTGATTGAAGAGGTGATTGCGGTGAGTTATCTCGCCGAGCGTCTCAACCAGCTGGGTTACCAGCCACGGGTACGCATCGCCGCCTCGGCACTGCTGCGAGGAAGCTATCACCTCTACCAGGGATTTGGCGCGGGTATTGGCAACGTGGTGATGGGAGTGATTTTCGCTGGGTACTATCAGCGCACCGGACGGATCTGGCCGCTCATCATTGCTCACAGCCTCATCGATGTGGTGGCATTTGTTGGCTATGCCTATGCCTCAGATGCGCTGTTAGCTCTGCTTTAGCGGCGGCCATAGTACTCGGTGAAGTTCGCAACGACGCGGTGGGAGGAACTCACATCGAAGCTGGCCGTATAGGCCTTTACCTCCTCGGCGGTATCAGCTGGGAAATAGCCATGTTCCTTATAGGTCTCGATCCGCACGTGAATACCGGGCACATCAAGTTCAGGGTGGAATTGGGTGCCGTAGAGGTTTTGTTTAATTTTGAACATCTGCACTGGACAGGCATCGGCCGTCACCAGCAAGGTGGCATGGTCCGGTAATTTCGCGCAGGCTTCCTTATGGCCAACAAAACTACGGAACTCATCGGGAATTCCAACCAAAAGTGGATCGGAGCGTCCCGCGTCGGTCACCCGCAACAGTGGCGCTCCGAGTTCTTCAGCATAGGTGGAATCAATTATTGCCCCCTGATGCACCCCGAGGGTTCCCACCCCGTAGCATGCACCCAAGAGGGGAATATCATCGGCGACCACCGCATCCATCAGTCGGGAAAGTTCCGCTTCCACGCGGCGCTGTAACGCAGATTTTTCGGCTGATGGAATTGAGGATGTAAACGGACTGCCACCTAAAATCACGCCCGAAATCTCATCGAGATCGAACTCTGGCAGGGGGCCGGCCTCCAGGCGCACGCGCCGCAAGTCTCGTTCACGCAAATTTCCGTAGCGTAAAAATGCCTCATATTCACCATCGGCGGTGACATCTTCGGGACGGGTGGCAATTAACACGAACGGTTTCACAAATAGCCCCTATCTCGCGAGCGCACTCGCGCCTAGTGTAACGCGCCGCTAAATTCCAAAGACGAATCCGGTTGCGGTAGCAATGACTAACTGTCCTAAGGAGACCACAAAACCAATGACCAGCGCGTTAATGACCGTCCCGCGGTTGGTGTAACGTTTGCGCTGCATTTGCCACAGCGCAATGCTTGCCAGTATCGAACCCAGCAGGGGGACCCCTGGAAGAAAGAACACCAATGAGAGCAGAAGCGCCGGAATTGTAAGCGGGTGCTGGCGAATCATGGGTGCCTGATACCCCGGTTGTGAAAACACCACGGCAGGGTCTACCAACTCGGTTTCTGGAAACACGAGTGGACCGTCATCTCGAGCGGCTTTTGGCGCCGATGCCATCCCCCGCACGCCCGCTGTTGGGCGTAGATGACCACGTGGATATCCGCGTGAGGTGACATCGTTGGGAGCGCCGGGCGCGAAGCGGCTATCACCGCTGGTAGTCACGATCGGTGTGAGCGCGGGAGAGGAAGCATTTGGTCCATCAGCGTCAGATGCATGAGAGGTGGGTGCGTAACGAGTAAAATCCGCTTCCGCCATCATTCCTCCCAGAGTGCAGACCAGTGGTAGTTGCAGCATAGTTCGTGCGCTACGCTTTTTCCCAGTCCCACAGTGGGTGTAATGTATTTGCGAAGTTGAATATCTGGCTGAGGGAGGACCAGCAATGCGTTTTACCGGATGGAAATTACACGGCGATGGCAAGGCGATCGGACCGGGTGAGATTGTCACTCCCAGTGAACGGCTCAGTTGGAGCCGCACTGCCGGGATCGGTGCACAGCACGTAGTGGCCATGTTTGGGGCCACTTTTTTAGTGCCCTTACTTACCGGCTTCCCGCCGGCCACAACGCTGTTTTTCACGGCGATTGGAACCTTGTTATTCCTCCTGATTACCGCTGGACGCCTACCGAGTTATCTCGGGTCATCATTTGCGCTGCTGGCCCCCATCGGCGCAGTCACGGGCTATGACCCAACCGCCGGTGCGATCGACCCCGAGCGAATGGCACTGGCACAAGGTGGCATCATCTCGGTGGGAGCGACCTTGGCTGTGGTCGGGATTATCGTCCACTTTGCCGGAGTGAAATGGATTGACATTATTATGCCGCCGGTTGTTACCGGCGCCATCGTAGCGCTCATTGGTTTGAACCTTGCCCCGGCAGCATGGAACTGGGTGCAGCAGGCTCCCATCACCGCGGTGGTCACCATCGTGTCAATTCTGCTGGTAACCGTCCTTTTCAAAGGAATTATCGGGCGGCTATCCATCTTAATTGGGGTGGCCATCGGCTATATCACCGCGGCGATTCGCGGGGAGGTTGATTTCAGTGCGATCGGGGCCGCCGACTGGGTGGGGATTCCCGCCTTTCACGCCCCAGCCTTTGACCCGGTCTACCTGGGCCTATTCGTACCGGTGGTCCTTGTCCTGGTGGCTGAAAATGTTGGTCACGTGAAATCAGTGGCCGCCATGACCGGCGATAACCTTGATGATGTCACTGGACGGGCGCTGTTCGCCGATGGTGTCTCCACCATGATTGCCGGCAGCGGCGGTGGCTCTGGTACCACAACCTACGCAGAAAATATTGGCGTGATGGCCGCAACTCGCGTGTATTCCACCGCCGCCTACGTAGCCGCGGCCATCTTTGCGCTCGGGTTGTCGATGCTACCGAAGTTTGGTGAAGCGATCGCCACGATCCCTGCCGGTGTACTCGGTGGTGCGGCCACCGTGCTCTACGGCATGATCGGGATGCTTGGCGTGCGCATCTGGGTCCAACGCCAAGTTGACTTCTCCGATCCGGTGAACCTCAACACTGCAGCTGTTGCCCTCATCGTTGCCATAGCCAACTACACCTGGACCGTGGGGCAGATGACCTTCGAAGGTATTGCCCTGGGATCGGCGGCTGCCATCATCATCTACCACGTGATGCGGGCATTAGCGAAGTGGCGTGGCACCACCTTTGAGCCGGCTTCACCCGCCTCAGCACCAGCCGGGCGGGAGCTCGAAACCGAATTTGGACGCGGGGTACGCAAAGATCACCGGAAGTAACACCTCCCGGTGTGATGGCCGCCTGGAATCATCCAGGCGGCCATCACATATTCTGGCAATTCCTCAAAACTATTCTTCAGGCTTCTGGTCAGGTGAATTTTCGGGAACTTGACCGATTGCCGGTGGTGCCTGTCCGGGTTGTACACAGTCACTCGGTGCTGCAAACGGTTCGGTACCAATACTTTCAATCGTGCCGAGCGTTTCGTAGTCTTCACCTAAAATCAGGTCAATATTCGGGGTTTCACGATCGTCAAACACGACCAGCGGATTATCAAAGAGCCGTGAGAGCGTATAGCCGGCGGCAATCTGATCGGCACCAACGCGGATCAGTGCTGTTCCGTTATATCCCGCATCGAAATTGCCCACATCTCCGATGACAAATCCGAGTGCTTCCAGCTGCTTTTGCATTTCGGCGGCCAGCCCGGTGCGGTTCGTGCCATTAAACACGTTGATGGTCATCGAATCGGGCGCTACCGGGGTGGACTCAGCAGGCGGACATACTGGTTTTAATGCGAGGGGTTCAGCTTCTTCCTCCACGGTGAACTCACGAGAAAACGGGGAAGGTAAAATTCCCACGAATTGCCCGATCGCACCGATCAGCAGCACGGCTAGTACCACACCCAAAAAACCGAATACCACAGCTTGGCGCTGGAACAGACGGCGCTTGCGCTCGCGGACCGGATCGACGTTTGAGGAACTCACAACCTTAACGGTAGACCACAACGGCGCACAATGGCATCGGACCTCAGGTGGATTTTCGTGATTTCCACTGTGGATCGCGGCCACGTAACCGGTCAAGTGCGCGTCGTTCCTTTTTCGTGGGCCGCCCACTGCCGGGAGTGCGGAGCAGGGGAGGAGTGTAGCGGGGACGCGGTGGTGAGTGGTCGATATAGCATGTTGCTGCGATCGGTGCGCCAACCCGCTTTCGGATTAACTGTTTTACCTCAAGGATGCGGTCAAACCCTTGAAATCGGTAACGTACCTCATCGCCAATACGAACTTTCGCTGCTGGTTTGACTCGCTCTCCATTAATCCGCACATGACCTGCTTTGCATGCTTGGGAGGCTGCTGAGCGGGTTTTCACTTGCCGGACTGCCCACAACCAAAGATCAATCCGGACATGCGTGAGTTCGGGTTGAGATGAGTGGGACATCGCTTCTCCTGCGCATCGCGTGTTTGGACAAAGGTAACGACCATCTCACTGTACAAGTCACGGGGTGCGTGCCGCTTGCGTGCATCCCATCCATCCAGTGGTAGCTGTCGCACGTTGCGACACACGTGCCGTCCGGGCGCAAGGGTAGGCGAGGGTGTTGGGCGCAGCGAATATGGTGGCGAAGGTCAATAGTTCTAGGCAAAGCAGAATAATCATCACACCAAGTGGTGAGTTTTTGGTTCTGGACGGGGATGTCTGATTTCAGGAATCACGCGAAACCCCACCACTTCGCACCTACCGTGCGGATCGCATTTCCTACCGAGATAAGTTGAGTGCTGGCTGTGATCTCGCATTGTGGCAAATAACAACGACAAAGGCATGAAAAATGTGAGTAGCATGCGGAATCGCTCTATACTGGCTAACGACCATGTCTCTCGCATTGTTCCCGCAGTGTGCCGTCAAATCCGTAAAGGGCCCCTCATGTACTACTCACTCAAGCGGAAAATATTCGCCTTCTTTTCCATCTTGACGTTGATCGGCACGATCGTCTTCACTGCGCTGCCGGTACCGGAAGCTGCTGCGGCGACTCGGTCGTTTGCCCAGCGCTTCGGTGTGAAGGAAAACGGCGCGATCACCATTAACGGCAACTCCACCCTCACCTGTGACGAAACAGCATCAGGTAGTGCGGGGGAGAAATGCAACAAACTGCTGAATGGGACGGGTAAGGCGAACAACGATGTCTTCATGAATTTTCTGGACGCCGATGACGATCCGTCAACGAAGAACTCATCAATGGCCGCAGTAAAAATGGAGCCCGGATCCGAAGTGCTGTTCGCCGGTCTTTACTGGGGCGGCACGGTAAAGAAAGGCGATAATACGGTTGGTAGGCCAGACGAGAAACTCATCAAGCAGATGCAGTTGAAAGCCCCGGGAGGCAGCTACCAAACCATCACAGCGGAGACAACAGACCGGCAGACGGCAAACAAAGAGGATTATTCCTCCTATGCAAATGTGACCGACATCGTCAAAGCTGGTGGGCCGGGTGAGTACTGGGGAGCCAACGTTGAATCCTCGATCGGCTTTGACCGCTACGGCGCCTGGTCACTCGTGGTCGTCTATAAGAATCCCGACTTGCCGCTGCGTGACATGCAGGTGTTCGACGGCTACCAGATTCTCGGTGCCAAGAAAGAAGTGCCGGTTACTTTTGAGGGATTCCAAGCTCCTGAGGCGGGCGTTGTCAACACCGTCATTGGAACCGTTGTCTACGAGGGAGATGACCGGTTCGGTAACGATTATATGACGCTGAATGAAGAGGGGGAAACACCGGTTAAGCTGAGTGATGCGGTCAACCCGGAAATGAACTTTTTCAACAGTCGCGTCTCAGAAAATGGGGTGATCCGTACAGATCGCAATCCGAACCATAAAAACGTACCTGCGCTCGATGCGAAAACAGTCGCGGCTCCCGGAGTGCTCGGAAACGGGGCGACGAAAGCGACGGCAACGTTTAAGACTGACGGTGACTACTATTATCCCGCCGTGCTCACCACGCAGATTGACCTGTACGAACCCGAAGTCACCGGCAAGAAAACGATCAAGAACCTCAACGGACACGACCCGGCGCGAGTTGGTGACATTCTCGAATACGAAGCGGTCTATAAAAACGACGGTGACGATCCAGCGGTCGGAGTGGTCTTTACCGATCCGCTTCCTCCGGGAACTGACTATGTCCCCGGTTCGCTAAAAACTAAGGTTGGGACCAGCGAAACAGCGCTGACAGATGCGCAGGGCGATGACGAAGGTGAATACCTTACGGCTGACAAACTCGTGCAGGTCCGCCTCGGTACGGGAGCAGATGCGACAGACGGCGGTGAAATGCCGAAAGACTCAACCGCAACGGTGATTTTCCACGCGAAGGTGAACAAAGCCGGGGCCAACACCACCATCTCCAATACCGCAAACCTCACCTTCAAAGGCAAGACGGCTGGAAAAGAATACACCAGTGACACGAATACGGTCGGTACCCCGGTACCTGCGGAGGCAGACCTGTCGATTGAAAAGTCAGGGCCAATGACGATTAGTGCCGGCGAAGAAATCAGCTACACACTCACCGTGAACAACGCCGGTCCCAACAGCGCCAAAGATGTCGTGGTGAGCGACACGCTACCAAGTGGGCTGACATTCGTGTCCGCGACCGGCAGCGGAGTGAGCTGTAGTGAAGCCGATGGGGTCATCACCTGCAATGTTGATGCCGCGCTCGCAGTGGATACCCCCGTGGTGATCACAGTGAAAGCAAAAACCGGTCCCGATGCTGCGGCTGGAATGCTCACCAACACGGCCTCGGTGAGTAGCAGCACCTACGATCCCAGCGCGGATAACAACGCTTCTTCGGCTGTCACCACGATGAGTCGGGCCGCTGATCTGCAGCTGGCAAAGACCGTCACACCGACCAATCCTGCTCCCGGTGAACAGCTCAGCTACACGTTGACCGCAACGAATAACGGTCCGTCAAGCGCGAAAGCTGCCACCATTAGTGACCAGTTGCCAGCAGGATTGACGCTCGTGTCCTTGGATAATGCATGCTCGGGCGCCGCTGCAGATATTACCTGCGCACTCGGTGATCTTGCCCCCGGTGCGAGTACGAGCGTGACAATTACCGCGAAGCTTGATGACTCGTGGACGGCCACTGATCCGATTGATAACAATGCGAGTGTTGCTTCCAAGACACCGGACCCCAATGGCGATAACAACAACGCGAAAGCGACCATTACGCCAAAGAACCCAACCGCTGATCTGAGCGTCACTAAAACGACGGTCGGTGAGGTCCAGGCCGGAAAACCAATCACCTACAAGATCACGGCCGCCAATGCTGGGCCCTCGCAGGCCCACGGCGTGACGGTGAGCGATCCAATTCCCGCCGGGTTGTCTAACGTCACCGCTTCGGTAGCGGGCGGAACCTGCACGGTCACCGATTCCATCACCTGTGATCTGGGAGATGTCAATGTTGGCTCCGAAGTGGTCATCACCGTCAAAGGGACCGTCAACTCCAACGTCACGGGTGAACTGACCAACACGGCGACAATTGATGCGAGTGGTTCGGATGATCCAAATGCGGACAACAACGCCTCCAGTGTCACCGACACGGTCATCACGAGTGCTGATTTGGCAATTAAGAAAACCGGTTCCGGATCAGCCGTCGCCGGTGAGGAATACACCTATACGCTCGAGGTGGAAAACCTCGGATACTCCGATGCGAAGAACGCGGTTATCACGGACACACTTCCAGCGGACGTCACCTTTGTTTCCGCTTCTGCTCAGTGTTCCGAGGCCAGCGGGACCGTGACCTGTGCCCTTGGTGACCTTGGGGTGAATACCACCGCGAGTGTCACGATCACTGTTGAATTGGATCCTGATATCGGCTCAGCTAGCGATGTGGTTAACACGGCGACGGCAAACAGCGAGACGCAAGATCCGGATACGACGAATAACACGGCAACAGCGCAGTTGACCACGAGTACCAGCGCTGATGTTGCGGTAAAGAAAACCGGTCCTGATTCCGTGGTTGCCGGTGAGGATGTCTCGTGGACGATCACCGTGACCAACGCCGGGCCTTCGGATGCGAAGAACGTGAAGATTACCGACACGCTTCCTGCTGCGCTCCTTGCAGGTGCAAGCGCCACGACTTCGGCGGGCACGTGTGTGATTGACAACGGCGAGCTGGTCTGTGAGCTGGGCGTAATCGCTGATCAAGAATCGGTCACCATTAGCGTTGCGGGGACAGTCAGCCCCGACTTTGCTGGCGACAGTATTGAAAACTCGGCAACTGCCACATCCGATACGCCAGATCCCACCGACTCTAACAACACCGGTACAAAGAAAACGACCGTCGAACATTTCGCTGATTTGAGTGTGGAAAAAGCCGGTCCAGCAACGGTTGTTGCCGGTGAGAACATCAGCTGGACAGTTACGGTAACCAATCATGGTCCCTCGACAGCCAAAAAAGTGAGCGTTGTCGATGTTGTTCCACCTGGGGTGCCCGATGCGGCTGCTTCGGGTGACGGAGCGATTTGTGCCACGATGTTCGCGGGCGAGTTGCCCTGTGACATCGCTGAATTGGGTGTCGGTGAGACAGTGACGATCACGGTCAAAGGTCTGGTGGCAACAGATGTGTCACC
>JAUNVN010000205.1 GCA_030537655.1 Bowdeniella nasicola
TAATTGCAGCGGCGTGCCGCCACATTTGGCTCCCGAAAACAAAGTTGAGCGTCCATGACTCAACTTTGGGAATAAAAGCTGCCTGCGCACTGTTGTGATGAGTAGATTTCCAAGCAGTGGCGAAAGAGGCAGACATGAACGAGAACTTAACGACGAAATCGCAGGAGGCGATTTCCAGCGCAGTGCAAGCGGCGAATGCAGCTGGTAACCCACAAGTTACGACGCTGCATTTGCTCAATGCGCTATTAGAACAAGAAGAGGGGATCGCCCTCGCGCTGTTACAAGCCGCCGGCGCGAGCCGCAAAGACGTTGGTGCCCGTGTGCGCACCGCGCTGGCAGCCCTGCCCTCATCAACGGGCAGCTCAGTAGCCCAGGCGCAACCGGAGCGGGCCTTTTTACAGGTGATCACCGATGCGGGCACCCGCGCACAACAGCTCGGCGACCAGTATGTATCCACCGAACATTTACTCTTGGCGCTCGCGGCCAGCAGCACTGAGGCCGGTAAAATTTTGACCGGTGCGGGAGCCAATGCCGATGTGCTCGCCCAGGTGTTACCCCAAATCCGCCCCAATCCCGTTACCTCAGCCGATCCGGAAGGTTCCTTTGAGGCACTAAAGAAATACGGGCGTGACCTCACCGAGGTGGCACGCGATGGGAAACTTGACCCCGTCATTGGTCGCGATAGTGAAATCCGGCGAGTCATCCAGGTGCTCTCACGACGGACGAAGAATAACCCCGTCCTTATTGGCGAACCCGGCGTGGGGAAAACTGCGGTTGTTGAAGGACTTGCCCAACGGATTGTTGCCGGCGATGTGCCCGCATCGCTGCAGGATAAACGCCTGATTGCACTCGACTTGGCGGCGATGGTTGCCGGTGCGAAATATCGCGGTGAATTCGAAGAACGCCTGAAAGCGGTGCTGAACGAAATCGCGAGCGCGAACGGTGAGATCATCACCTTTATTGACGAGCTGCACACGATGGTGGGTGCTGGCGGATCAGGTGACGGGTCAATGGATGCGGGCAATATGCTCAAACCCATGCTCGCGCGCGGTGAACTGCGCATGGTGGGGGCAACGACCCTGGATGAGTACCGCGAAAATATCGAAAAGGATCCGGCATTGGAGCGCCGTTTCCAGCAGGTATTTGTTGGCGAACCGAGTGTGGATGACACGATCGCGATTTTGCGTGGGATCGCACCGAAATACGAAGCTCACCACAAGGTCACCATTTCCGATGGAGCGCTGGTTGCGGCAGCTGAACTCTCCCACCGCTACATCTCCGGGCGGCAACTGCCCGATAAGGCGATCGACCTGATTGATGAAGCGGCGAGCCGGCTGCGGATGGAGCTTGATTCCTCACCGGTTGAAATTGATGTCCTCACCCGTCAGGTGGACCGGTTGCGGATGGAAGAGTCCTACCTCACCGAGTCGGATCCCGACGGGGAAGATGCCACGACCGCGGCGCAGTTGGAAAAGGTGCAAGCGGAACTGGCGGATCGCAGTGAGGAGCTGCGGGCACTGACCGCGCGGTGGGAAGCGGAAAAGGCTGGGCGCAACCGAATTGGTGACCTGCGGGTGAAACTCGATGAGCTGCGCACCCAGCTGGATCTTGCGATGCGTGAAGGTCGCTGGGAAGAAGCTGGGCGGCTGCAAAATGGAGAAATCCCCGCCGTTGAGCGCGATATTGCCGCAGCAGAAGCAGCCGAACATGACGACGCAGCGTCCGGAGAGTCCAGCCCCATGATCGTCGAGAAAGTGGGACCTGCCGAAGTGGCGGAAGTGGTGGAAACCTGGACGGGAATCCCCACCGGGCGGCTGCTGCAAGGGGAGATGGAAAAACTCTTATCGATGGAAAATGTCATCGGTGAGCGCCTCATTGGTCAGCTCCCGGCCGTCCGCGCCGTCTCCGATGCGGTGCGGCGTTCGCGCGCTGGGGTTTCCGATCCAAACCGACCCACCGGTTCCTTCCTCTTCCTTGGTCCCACCGGGGTGGGCAAGACCGAGCTGGCGAAATCCCTGGCGGACTTCCTCTTTGATGATGATCGCGCCGTGGTGCGCATCGACATGTCGGAATACTCCGAGAAACACTCGGTGTCCCGGCTTGTGGGTGCCCCTCCGGGATATGTCGGCTATGACGAGGGGGGTCAGCTCACCGAAGCGGTGCGCCGCCGCCCCTATTCGGTGGTACTGCTCGACGAGGTGGAAAAAGCCCACCCCGAGGTGTTCGACATCCTGTTGCAGGTACTTGACGATGGTCGCCTCACCGACGGGCAGGGCCGCACGGTTGATTTCCGGAACACCTTGCTGGTGCTCACCTCCAACCTGGGTTCCCAATTCCTGGTCAACCAGGAGATGAGCGAGGAAGATAAACACGAGGCGGTGATGGCTGCGGTGCGCACGGCATTTAAGCCCGAGTTCCTCAACCGTCTCGATGAGGTTTTGATCTTTGATCCGCTTACCCGTGATGAGCTTGCCAAGATCGTTGATCTGCAGGTCGCCCACATGGCGGCACGGCTTGCCTCACGCCAGATCACGTTGCAGGTGAGCGATCAGGCGCGCGCCTGGCTTGCCGAGCAGGGCTATGACCCCGCCTATGGGGCGCGTCCACTGCGCCGACTGGTACAAAAGGAAATCGGTGATCAGCTCGCCCGCATGATTATTGCCGGCGAGGTGGATAACGGCGATGTGGTCCACGTCGATACCGGCGCCGACGGGTTGACGCTCCAGGCGGGCTAATTACTTCCCATCGGCACGGACGCGGGGGCGGTGACACGCTCGGTGTGACCCCCCCCCCC
>JAUNVN010000206.1 GCA_030537655.1 Bowdeniella nasicola
CACGACCTTTGTCCTTGGCTGCCTTTGCGATCCGATCAAACATTGGGGGCACCCCGGGGACGAATGTCATCGGACGGCGTCGCTGTGCAGACAGCACCATATCGACATCAAAGCGGGGGAAGACCACCTGGGTTGCGGCAACATGGACCCCAAAGACGAGCGATAACATCATCCCGAAGGCGTGGAAGTAGGGCAGGATCGCCGCGAAGGTTTCACTGCCACGCGCCGTTGGTGGCAGCCACGCTTCGCCCATCTTCGCCTGCGCCACTAAGTTGCGGTGAGTTAGGGGGACAGTTTTGGGAGCTCCGGTGGTTCCGCCAGTGTGCAAATACACGGCCACATCATCTTGTTCCGGACCGGGGATGTGATCGGGAAGATATTTTGCGCGCTTCAAATTGTGCACAAATGAGCCAACCCCGGCCGGTACGGGGCCGCGCATCTGGGTGCGTAATTCTTTGGCACGAGCAATTGGCAGCTGTAACATCCGCCGTGAGAGGTGGGGGAGATCCTTGGTGAGGTCAACTGCAAGCACCTGGCGTCCACACAAATCCCCATCGGGACATACCTGAGCGAGTGCTTTTTCCCACGCGATCACCACATTGGCGCCGTGCCGATCGAGCTGGTCTTGAATTTCCTTGGTCGGAGCGAGTGGATTGTGTTCGGCAGCGATGGCCCCCAGGCGTTGGATCGCAAAAAACGCAATCATATGCTGCGCACAGTTGGGCAGGACTAATGCCACCACATCGCCGCGACGAACCCCGAGATTGTAGAGCAGTCCCGCCGCTCGCCTCACACGGTCGGCAAGTTTCGCATAGGAGGTTTTCCGACCCAAAAAGTCGAGTGCAATCCGATCACCAAACTCGTGTGCGACATCATCGAGCATCCTCGGCAGTGTCGTTTCGGGGATGTCAATGGTGTGCTGGCGTGCCGGTAGGTGGGCGCGGCCGCGTTTGGTCAGGTCGGTGATCATCCTAGCTCCCTGGTTTGGTAACGTCACCGCCTACTCTACCTACGGCAGCGTAGGTTCGCCCGTTGTTATTCCGAGCGCTACATTGCCGTCGCCGGTCCACTCTGGGCGGCAAGTGTGACACCACGCCGATCAATAAGGCGCAACCGGATCGTATCGGGCAGATGTCGCAAACCTTCAAAGAGGGTGTCGGGAACCTGCGATCCCACATCGGTGATCACATAGCCGATCTCTCCGGACGTGCCGAGAATCTGGCCCGAAATATTGACGCCACTTTCAGCAACCGCCTGGTTCACCAAGGCGAGGACACCCGGAGTATTGCGGTGAATATAGGTCAGGCGGTAGCGCGTGTTTTCACTCGGCTCCAACGCTAGCCGTGGGAGGTTTACCGCCATGGGGGTGGCACCATCGGCAATATAGCGGGCCAGCCCATTACCAACGAATTGGGCAATTGAACGCTGCGCTTCCTGGGTAGACCCCCCGATATGGGGGGTGAGAATCACATTGGGGAGGCCGCGCAATTCCGAGGTGAACGTATCACCGTTCGCGTTGGGTTCATCGGGGAACACATCAACGGCCGCCCCGGCAATACGACCTTCAATAATGTAGTGCCGCAGCGCGCACGTATCGACGACGAAGCCGCGTGAGAGATTCAAAAAGATTGCCCCATGTTTCATTCGCGCAAATTGTGGAGCACCAAATAGCGAACGGTTGTGGCGATTGCCATCAACATGCAGCGAAACAATATCGGCTTCGGCAAGCAGGTCATTGAGCGTGCGCATCCGTGTGGCATTGCCCAGCGCTAACTTTTCGGTGCGGTCATAGAAAATGACGCGCATTCCCATCGCTTCAGCTAATACTGACAGTTGCGCACCAATATTGCCGTAGCCAACAATCCCAAGCGTTTTCCCGCGCACTTCGTGTGACCCAGATGCCGATTTTTCCCACCGGCCAGCATGCAGGGCTTTATCGCGCTCGGTCATCCGTCGCAGCAGCGCAATGATCTCGGCAATCGCTAATTCCACCACCGACCGAGTATTGGAAAATGGGGCATTTAACACCACCACACCACGGCGGGTGGCAGCATCCAGATCGATTTGGTTCGTACCGATACAAAAGGCGCCAATACACCGCAGTTTCGGACAGCGACGCAACACCTCAGCGGAAATCTGCGTTTTTGAGCGAATTCCGACAATTGTGACGTCCTGCAGCGCTTCGATTAATTCTTCACCTTGCAAAGCCCCAGGGTAACGCTCCACCTGGACACCGATATCTTGTAGGTACGCGTCCGCATCGGGATGCGGATTTTCCAGTAACAACGCCTTCATGACGTCATCATCGCCCAAAAGCCTCCGCGGGGGTATCGCAGTTTCGCAGGGCAAGAAAGCCGGTCCTTTAGGCAAACCACCCGGCAGGCAACCCCTGGTGGACCGCGTGTAGGCGGCGGGTAGGACGCGTCATCGCCACATAGATATCCCCAGCTGCCGTATCGGCGATTTCACCGGGCTCCACCAAAACCACCACATCAAATTCGAGGCCTTTAACCTCGGTGGGATTCATCACCACCAGCGGTGAGTGCAATCGGGAGCCAAGCGGGTTGGTCATCGCTGCGCCCAGGGCCGGTGCCAGGAGCTGATAGACCGCATCGCGTAGGTCATGGGGGGTGACCACCGCGAGGCGACCGGGCCCCATATGACGCAACTCAGCTGCGACCACATCAATGAGGATCTCCTGCCACGGCCCTTCGGTTGCTTCCAGGGCATGGTCGAGGTCGCGTGCAGCATTGACCGGGAGGTAGTCTCCGGGGGCATAGTGCTG
>JAUNVN010000207.1 GCA_030537655.1 Bowdeniella nasicola
TCCGCACCCTTTGTGTCCTTGGTGCCGCAATTGTCCCAGGCTGGTGGAAATGGGTATTCGCTGCCGGTGCGATTGTTCTGCCGATGCTGGCGGTATTAATGGCGAATGCTGGACGTGAACCTGCCGGTGCTATCGACGAAGTGGCCCAACCACGCCCGATCGCGCTCCCGCCTGCTGTTGGCCCCACGGTCAACCCCGATGGTTCTCCGGCTGATCCCGATAGCTACCGCGCCCCTATCGCCGCTCTGACTTCGACGCCACCGGCACGCAGCTACTTTCACGATGAGTCGGAGTTTTTACGGTGAGGAACTACCGTTTCCTTACCTCCAGCAGGTGGGTTGGGTTGATTATCGCGGCCATCATTGTGATTGTCACCTGTGTGCTGCTCGGACGGTGGCAGTGGCATCGCTACGAATATAAGAAAGCGCTCGTCGCGCAGTTTGATCGCGCCTATCACGCTGAAGTAATTGATATGGATGCCGTTGTTCGCGCGGGTGTTTCGGTCGGTGCGGATCGCGAATGGCAACCGGTCAAGCTCGATGGCAGCTGGGCAAGTCAACAGCAAGTTATCCTGCGTAACCGGGCAGTTGATGGCAAAAACGCCTATCGGGTCTTGGCGATCTACCGTGCGAGAACCGATAGTGGGCCGATCGACGTGGTGGTTGATCGCGGGTGGATTCCCGTTACCGATACGGCCCCAAGTCCTCCGCCGCTACAAACCGGACCGATTGTCGGGCGCCTGCGTCCTGCCGAACCTGCCGATGGCCGGGAGGTCAGTGGCAACCAGGTCCAAACGATTAACCCCGACCAGGTGCTCGAGGTTGCTCAGCTGACCGACACGCAGGTACCGGTGTTACATGGTTTTGTGCAAATCACCGACGGTGATGCGGGACTGTCGTGGTATCCCACTCCCAAACGTGATCTTGGCCCCCACCTATCCTATGCGGCACAGTGGTGGATTTTTGCTGGCGGTACCGTGATCGGCGTAGTGATTTTAGCGCGCCGTGAAGCCCAGGAACAGACGGGCGTGCGCCGCCCAGCCAAGAAACGGGGCCTGGCAGAATCGGAAGAGGACGCGCTCATTGAAGCGCAACTGGGAGGCTAGGCGAGCGAAATGAGCTCGGCGTAGTCCTCACTCCACAAATCTTCATCCCCATCGGGCAGCAGTAACACCCGTTCGGGATTCAGCGCACTCACAGCGCCTTCGTCGTGGGAAACAAGCACCACTGCGCCTTCATAGGTCGCAAGTGCCCGCAGGATTTCTTCACGCGAGGCTGGATCGAGGTTATTGGTCGGTTCGTCCAGTAACAGCACATTCGCACTGGAGACCACCAGGACGGCAAGTGCGAGGCGCGTTTTCTCTCCGCCAGAAAGCACCCTGGTGGGCTTATCGGCATCATCACCGGAAAACAGGAATGATCCCAAAATGTTGCGTACCCCGGTGTCATCGAGCTGGGGGGCAGCATGCCGCAGATTTTCCACCACGGTTAAATCCAAATCGAGGGTGTCATGCTCCTGTGCGAAATACCCAAGTTTTAAGCCGTGTCCGGCCTGCACAACACCGGTATCGGGGGCTTCAACGCCAGCCAGCAGGCGCAGCAGCGTGGTTTTGCCGGCGCCATTTAACCCCAAGACCACCACTTTTGAACCGCGATCAATCGCGAGTGACACATCGGTGAATACTTCTAACGAGCCGTAGGACTTCGAGAGGTGGGAGGCAGTTAAGGGGGTTTTCCCACAGGGTGCAGGTGCTGGGAAACGCAGGTTGGCGACCCTTTCGACGCGCTGGGCCGGGGCCACCTCAGCCAGGAGTGCTTCGGCGCGGCGTTGCATATTTTGCGCTGCCACGGCTTTGGTTGCTTTCGCGCGCATCTTATTGGCTTGGGCTAGCAGTGCCGCAGCTTTCTTTTCCGCACTTGCCCGTTCACGTCGCCGCCGACGTTCGTCAACATCACGCTGTTGTAGGTAGCGGTCCCAACCCATGTGGTAAATATCGAGTTCAGCGCGCATCGCATCGAGGTACCACACCTCGGTGGCAACCTGTCGCACGAGTGTGACATCGTGGGAAATCATCACTAAGGTGCCCGAGTATTGCTGCAAATAGTCACGCAGCCACGTGATGGAATCGACATCCAAATGGTTCGTTGGTTCGTCAAGCAGGAGGGTTGGTGCTCCCGAAAATAGCAGCCTGGCAAGCTCGACACGGCGGCGTTGACCACCGGAGAGGGTACGCAGTGGCTGCTGTAATACCCGCGGATCCAAACCGAGGTTTGCAGTGATACTGGCGGCTTCGGCCTGCGCGGCCCATCCGCCTCGCATCGTGAACTGGGCATCCAAGCGGGCGTAGCGTTCCATTGCCCGGGCTTGGCGAGCTCCGGTGGTGGTGGACATTTCGTGTTCAGCACGTTCAATTCGGCGTCGTAACTCCCAAAGACCGCGAGCCGAAAGCACACGTTGCATCGCGAGTTCTTCCACGTCACCAACGCGGGAATCTTGCGGCAGGTATCCGATCTCACCGCGCGTGGTAATCGACCCGGTCGAGCTGATTGGAGAGTCGGATGGATTCACCCCGGCAAGTAGTGAGGTGAGGGTAGTTTTGCCGGCACCGTTGCGCCCCACCAGAGCGACCCGCTGGCCCGGGCCGGCATGGAAGGTGGCGTGACGCAACAGTTCGCGTGCGCCGATACGCACCGAGAGGTCGTGGGCTGATATCACTGCTCATCTTTCA
>JAUNVN010000208.1:0-1853 GCA_030537655.1 Bowdeniella nasicola
GGATTACCGCGCGGGATTGCGCGAAATGGCGCGAGTGACCAAGCCCGGTGGAACGCTCGTTATCGGTGAATTCTCCACTCCCGTGGTGCCATTATTTTCCACGGTCTACAAGGAATACCTGATGCGCGCGCTGCCCAGCGTGGCCCGTGTAGTCAGCTCCAACCCGGAAGCATATGTCTACCTCGCGGAATCCATCCGTGCCTGGCCAAACCAGGAAGAACTGGCTGCCGAGATCAACGCCAACGGTTGGGAGAATGCCGGCTGGCAGAACCTCACCGGCGGCATCGTTGCGCTGCACGCGGCGACCAAGCCGCTGGATTAATACGCCGGGTTAATTCAACCCTGAGCCAGATCTGCGTTGAGCCAAATCTGTATTGGGTCAGCTCAGCGCATCTCGGTGCCAAACAGCGGACGAGAATCCGCTGCCAGTAGCCGGTCTGCCCCGCGGGAGAGCCCACCCACGCTGCGCCACACGCGGGCGGTGAGATCCGCATCTTCCGGCGTGACCAAGTTCCCCATGAGGCGCGCGGCGCTGCCCATCAAGTAAGGCGAGAGTGGCCCGCGCATACCCAGCGGCCCGATGGCGCTCATCAATCCGGGCATGGTCAGCCCGATGGCCAGGCGTCGCGCCAAACTAAACGCGGCGCCGTAGTGCTCGCGCAGAACATTCGGCCACACAAAGCGCAGGCCATCCGCATTGCGCGTTGCATCCGCCAGCAAGCCCACCGCTAACTGCGCGGATTCCAGCGCGTAATCAATCCCCTCGCCATTCAAGGGGTTGATCAGCGCGGCAGTATCGCCCAGCGTTGCCCAGTTCACGCCCGCCACGCGGGTTACCGCACCACCCATGGGCAGCAAGGCGCTGGTCACCGCCTGCGGTTGTCCGCACTGCCATTCATCCCGGATCTGGTTAGCGTAATGGTGCAGCAGCTTCTTCGTGTTGACCTTCGCTGGTCGCGCACTGGTAGTAAGCGCGCCGCAACCCAGGTTCGCGCCAAGCTCTTCTCCCAGCGGGAACACCCACCCATAACCAGGCTGCGCCACCCCATTCTCATCCCGCAGCTCCAAGTGGGAATGGATCCACGGTTCCGTGCCGCGCGGAGTGCCCACATAGCTCCGGGCCGCCACCCCATGCACCATCTCGCGCAACCAACGCACACCAACTTGTCGGCTAATCCCGCCGCGCACACCCTCGGCCAGTAGATAGTGCTTGCCCCGCACCACCACCGGCTCACCTTGGCCATTCACTCCGCTGAGCTGGGAGATTGAGTGTGGGGTGTCCAGGGTGGCGTCGAGCAACTTCACCGAACCCACGGCCCGGGCACCTGCACGCACGGCGTGGTGGAGGAGTGCCACGTCCAGTTCAGACCGGGGGATTGCCGAGCCACGAGTGGGGAAAGAACCCTCCGGCCAGGGGGCGGTGATGGAGCCGCCGAAGCCATGGAGCTTCAGACCATCAATCTCCGGGCGGCCCTCCAGAATGTGCAGCGCGTTCATTTCCGCCAGCGCCTTGATCGCGCGGGGAGTCAGGCCATCACCGCAGGTCTTGTCGCGGCCACGGGTGGGGGCGGTCGAATCGGGCTGCAGGTCGGGCAGCTCGGCCATGTCCACGATCAGCGCATCCATGCCGGCCTTGGCCGCCCAATAACCAGCCGCAGCTCCAGCCGGACCCGCGCCCACGATCACCACATCTGCCGTGAGCAGGCTTTCGGCTCGGTGGGTGCCAACGCTGGGGGAGGAGGGGGTGGGAGTCACAGTCAACATTGTCGCACGCGCAAATCCGGCGAGTTGAGCCGGATACACACGTCCCTCGAGGACTCGGCTCAAGTATCAGATGATGAGGTGTGTTTTGT
>JAUNVN010000208.1:1863-2699 GCA_030537655.1 Bowdeniella nasicola
AAACCTGCACCCCAATAGAAAATGGTTGTGACGGTAGACGATTGTGACGAGGCTGACCACTGATATGTCAAGCACCCCACGTGCAGAGGCGAAGTCCACACCAGTGGCTCCTGACTTGAATAGTCCAGCGCTGAATGCAGCGCTCACCGATGGTTTGCAGCGCGCGGAAAACATGCTGCTGGATGAACTGCGGCAAGGAGAATCCTTCCTGACCGATAAGGTCAGCCACCTCGCTGAGGCCGGCGGGAAGCGATTCCGCGTGGTGTTCGCTCTGCTCGCCAGCCACTATGGCCCACGGCCGATGTCCGATGACGTGATTCGTGCTGCCGTGGTTGTGGAGCTCACCCACTTGGCCACGCTCTATCACGATGACGTGATGGATGAAGCTGATCGCCGCCGCGGTGCGGAATCCGCCAATGCGCGCTGGAACAATTCCATCGCCATTTTGGCCGGTGATTACCTGTTTGCGGTTGCCTCGAAGATCATGGCTCAGCTGGGCATGGAGACCGTGGCGCACTTCGCGGAGGCCTTCCAGGAGCTGGTGACCGGCCAGATGCGCGAGACGGTGGGTGCTCCGGAAGGGGCCGATCCCATCGACCACTACATGACCGTGATCCAGGAAAAGACAGGCGTGCTGATTGCCTCCGCCGGTTACCTGGGCGCGCTGCACGCAGGTGCTGCCCGCGAGCACATTGATGCCTTGCGCGCGTTTGGCCGGCACATGGGCCAGGTGTTCCAGATCGTGGATGACATCATCGATATCTGGGCCGACCCGGACGTGTCGGGCAAGGTTCCGGGAACGGATTTGCGTGAGGGCGTCTGGACGCTGCCGGTGT
>JAUNVN010000009.1:0-8129 GCA_030537655.1 Bowdeniella nasicola
GGCCTTCGCCAGTTGGCGCGGTGATGGGGGCAGTTCTTGACCGGGAAGCGGCGGGATGGGATAGCCACCCGCGTAGGCATCAAAGGCCTCGCCTTCGCGCACCACGCCGTCAGTTTCAATCCCCGCGTAATCGCCGACCTCACCCGTGTCATCTTCCTTTGTGGGCCACAGCAGTAAGATCACGGCAATAATCGCGAATACCACGGCAATGGCAACCAGGATCTGCTGGTTACCAAAGTCGGTGAAGGCACGTACCCCCTGCAGGATGGAAACCATCACGACCCACACCAGCGAGATGGGGATGAGGACTTTCCATCCGAGTTTCATGAACTGGTCGTAGCGGAAGCGTAGGAGCGTACCGCGCACCCAAATCATGAAGAACATGACGATCCACACTTTGGTGATGAACCAAAGCATCGGCCACCATCCCGTGTTGAACATCCCGTCATTAATGGCTGATAACGGCCACGGGGCACGCCAACCTCCCATGAATACGGTGGCGCACACTCCCGAGACGTTAAACATATTGATGTATTCAGCCAGGAAGAACCAGGCGAATTTCATCGATGAGTACTCCACCATGTGGCCGGCAACGAGTTCACCTTCGGCTTCGGGTAAATCGAATGGCAGCCGGTTGACTTCTCCCACCATCGAGATGACATAGACCACGAAGGCGGGCATCAACGCGATCATCCACCACATCCCCACCTGGGCGTTGACGATCTGGGAGGTGGACATCGATCCGGAGACGATAAAGACACTCACCAGTGACAGGCCCATGGACAGCTCATAGGAGATGACCTGCGCTGAGGAGCGCACGGCGCCGAGCAGCGGGTAGGTCGAGTTCGACGACCAGCCGCCCAAAACGATGCCGTAGACCCCAAAGGCGGTGACCGCCAGGATGTAGAGCACAGCCACGGGCATATCGGTTAATTGCAATGGCGTGGTGACCCCAAACATGGAGACTTCCGGCCCAAATGGCAACACCGCGTAGACCATGAATGCGGAAAATGCCGCAATGAACGGGGCGAGGAGATAGAGGACTTTATCGGCTCCCTTGAGCCAAAAGTCTTCTTTCAAGATTAGTTTCAGCGCGTCACCCAGTGCTTGAAATAACCCGAAAGGTCCGTGCACATTGGGGCCGGGGCGCGTCTGCATCCGCCCGAGTCCGCGTCGTTCAACCCACAGGGCCATCAGTACTGACAGTAATAGGAAGACGAGGATAAACAGCGCCTTGATCAGCGTGATCCACCACGTGTCATTACTGATATCGGCCACCGGGTGGGCAATAGCAGCCAGGGTATTCATCGGCTTACCTCCTTGGTGGCGTCGGCGGGTGTGACCTGCACGATGGAACCGATTGGGGCACCCAGGTCAGTGTAAATACTGCAGCCGGGTGAATTTTGTGGCACCCACACCACCCGATCGGGCATATCGGTGAGCACCAGGGGAAGTTCGACACTTCCGGCCGGTCCGCTCACGCGTACCAGCATGTCGTTGTGCGCGCCGATCCGTTCGGCCATTTCCGGGGCAAGGCGCGCCACAGCCCGCTGGGCGGTCCCAGCCAGGTGGGGTTCACATTCTTGCATCCGGCCGGAATCAAGCAGCAGTCGCCAGGAAGCTAACACCGCGTCGGTGCCACCAGCACGCGGCACATCAATGCGTGCCGGGGTGGTAAAGGTTGGACGCGTGCCAGACCATTCGCGCAGGTCGGCCACTTCAGTGTGCACCTGCGAGAGCGTGTCAACTTTAAGGTCAACTCCCATCGCAGCGCCAAGATCAGCGAGAACTTGCCGGTCGGAGATTTCATGGGAGGTACGTACCTGACCGAAGGGACGATAACGTCCTTCCCAGTTGAGATAGGTCCCGGCTTTTTCCACCGGTGGGGCAACCGGGAAGACGACCTGTGACAGCGGGGTGATCGCACTGCGGCGGACTTCGAGTTGCACCACGAAAGCGCGTTTGCACGCGGCGGCGGCCAGTTTCGGATCGGGCAGGTCAACCAGATCAACCCCGCCGATTACAGCCGCTGGAATCTCACCGGCAGCCATCGCGTGCAAGATGGCGGTCATATTGGCACCGGGCCGTTGCGGCAGTGAGGGCACATCCCACACGCTGGCGACATCGACTCGAGCTTCGCTGTCACTGGCACTGCGCCCACCGGGGAGCAAATTGGGGAGCAGCCCCGCATCGATAGCGGCTCGTTCGCCAATCCGGCGAGGAATCCACACCAGGCGAGCGCCGCTGCGTTCAGCCAGGTCACGTACCGCCGCCAACAGTCCCGGCGTGGTGGCGGCACGTTCGCCGACAATAATCACCGAACCGGGCGCGCTCAGCCGACCGGAGAGCTGGTTTAGCGAGGCGTGTTGTGAGCCATCAACAATCGCGTTGACCACTTCGGTCTCAGTTCCCGGTGCGGCCGGGATTAACTCGGCTGCGAGTTTGTGGCTGCCGCGCGTGAGATACGGGGCGATAGTTGCCACGTGGACGCGGTCGGCAAGGACGCCTTTGCGTAGCCGGAGGAAGACGTTTGCGGCTTCTTCTTCAGCTTCAAATGCCACCATCAACACACACGGCGCTACCTCTAAATCACCGAAGGTGACATCCAGTGGCCGGTTGGCGACCTGGGCGGCGAGGAATTCGGCTTCTTCATCGCTGTGAGCCCGCGCGCGATAGTCGACGTGGTTGGTCTGTAATGCCAGGCGCGCGAATTTGGACCACGCATAGGCATCTTCTACCGTTAAACGACCACCGGGCAGAGCTGCCAGCGGTCCCATATCACGTGCGCGGCGAAGTTCACGTGCGGCAATATCGAGGGCTTCAGCCCACGACGTTTCGACCAGTTCACCACTTTCTTCGTCACGTACCAGCGGCATCCGCAACCGATCGGGCGCATCTTGCCAAGTAAATGCGAAGCGATCTTTATCGCTGATCCACTCTTCGTTAACCTCCGGATCATTTCCCGCCAGGCGACGCAACACCTTCCCGCGGCGCATATCGACCCGGATGGCAGCGCCACTGGCGTCGTGTTCAGCGACCGCATCGGTGGAAACGAGATCAAAGGGACGTGAACGGAACCGGTAGGTCGCTGAGGTGAGCGCCCCAACCGGGCAGATTTGAATGGTGTTGCCCGAGAAGTAGGAGGCGAATGGCCGTCCAGATTCGTCGCGTTCGGCCACCCCGACCGGGCCGGCTGCCAGTCCGGCAGTCAAACCCGCATCGCCGTGCGGACCGGTGATGTCATTGGCGCGCACTTGCGGTTCATCCCCGCCAGCGAAATCGAGGACATGTTCGTCAAAGGTCCCGATTTGTGAGCTGTGCAGCCCGTGTACTTCCATTGCCGGGCTCCCCCCGCCGCGACCTTGCAGCGAGATGAAGGGGTCGCCGGCAATCTGTGCGGAAAACCGGGTGCAGCGTTGGCAGAGGATACAGCGATCACGATCGAGCAGAATCTGGGTGGAAACCCGGATCGGTTTGGGAAAAGTGCGTTTAATATCGACAAACCGACTGGTCGCGCGCCCATTACTCATCGCTTGGTTTTGTAATGGACATTCCCCGCCCTTGTCACACACCGGGCAGTCAAGCGGGTGGTTGATGAGCAGGAATTCCATAATTCCGTGCTGGGCTTTATCGGCCACCTCGGAGGTGTGCTGGGTCTTGACTTCCATCCCCGCGGTGACCGTCATTGTGCACGATGCCTGTGGTTTTGGCATCGGGCGGACGTTACCTTCGCGATCGGGCATCGCAACTTCCACCAAACATTGGCGGCACGCTCCGGCCGGCTTTAACAGCGGGTGGTCACAAAAGCGGGGAATGTGAATCCCGGCCTGTTCGGCAGCGCGGATAATGAGGGTCCCTTGCGGTACGTTCACCTCAATGCCGTCGATGGTGGCGCTGACCATCTCGGTCACTTCGTTCCCAGTTGTTGTCATTTGGCACCTGCCTGATCAAAGACAGCGGTCGCGTCGTAGGGGAAGAGTTCCCATGCCGGTGTGGTCAACCCCGCTTCGAATTCTTCCCGGAAGTGGGCTATTCCCGAGTGGATCGGTGAGGCGGAGGCGTCTCCGAGTGCGCAAAATGACCGGCCGAGAATATTGGAGGCAATCTCTTCGAGTAACTCCACATCTCCTGCCTGGCCTTTGCCGGCCTCCAGGCGATGCATGATCTGTTTCATCCAGAATGTTCCTTCACGGCACGGCGTACATTTGCCACACGATTCGTGTTGATAAAAGTCGGTCCAGCCGCGCACGACGCGTACCACCGAGGTGGTTTCGTCAAAGACTTGTAGCGCACGCGTACCCAGCATGGAACCGGCAGCGCCGACCTGTTCATAATCCAGCGGAATATCGAGCTCTTTTTCAGTAAAGATTGGTGTGGACGATCCGCCCGGTGTCCAGAATTTCAGTTTGTGGCCCCGGCGGATCCCACCGGCCATTTCCAGTAGCTCCCGCATGGTGATCCCAAAGGGCGCTTCGAATTGGCCGGGATTGACAACGTGACCCGAGACGGAAAACAGTCCGTGGCCCGAACTTTTTTCGGTGCCCATCGATTTAAACCAGTGCGCTCCCTCGCGGATAATTCCGGGCACCGAGGCGATCGATTCCACGTTGTTCACCACGGTGGGGCGAGCATAAAGACCCGCGACCGCTGGGAATGGCGGTTTTAGACGGGGCTGACCGCGCCGGCCTTCCAGCGAGTCGAGCAGGGCGGTTTCTTCCCCGCAAATATAGGCTCCAGCGCCAGCGTGAATGGTGACCTCGAGTTCGTAGTCCCCGCGCGGCCCGAGGTTTTTCCCGAGCAGTCCGGCAGCTTTTGCTTCCCGCACAGCATTCATCAGGCGACGGTAGACGTGGACGACTTCACCACGCAGATACACGAATGCGTGAGTGCACCCAATCGCATAGGAGGTGATGGCCACCCCTTCGAGGAGGACGTGCGGGTTAGCCATCATCAGGGGAATATCTTTACATGTTCCCGGTTCTGATTCATCAGCGTTGACCACCAGGTAGCGCGGACCGCCGTCGGGGGCGGGTAAGAATGCCCATTTCAATCCGGTGGGAAAGCCTGCACCGCCACGACCACGCAAGCCCGCGTCTTTCACCATCGCGGTGATCGCTTCGGGGTCCATTGATAGCGCCCGTTCAAATGCCTGGTAGCCGCCGTTGTTGCGATAGGTTTCCAGGGTCCACGAGCGCTGTTGATCCCACAGGTTTGTCAGGACCGGGGTGAGCGTATCGGTGGATGTCATTTCGCCCCTCCTTTATCCGTTGCGGGACGTTCAGCTGAAGAACCAGCCTGACCGACCTTCCGCGCGCCGGCGGTCGCATCGGCCGTGCCATCGGCGTTGGCATCGGGGGCTTGCCAGCCGTGTTCCCGCGCGATTTCAAGTCCGAGCAGGCTGGGTTTACCCGCGCCAATTCCTTCATCGGCCAGGCCGTCATCGAAACCAGCCAGGGTGCGTGAGACTTCCTTAAAGGTGGGTACTCGGTCGGGGCCACGCGTGGGAGTGATGGGTTTATCAGCTTGGATATCGTCAACTATTTGGGTGGCTGACGCCGGTGTTTGGTTATCGAAGAACTCCCAGTTGACCATCACAACGGGTGCGTAGTCACATGCGGCGTTACATTCGAGCTGTTCGAGCGTAATTTTGCCATCCGCAGTCGTTTCGGTATGTCCCACGCCGAGTTTGTCACTCAGTGTTTGCCAGATGATATCTCCGCCCATCACCGCGCACAGCGGATTGGTGCACACCCCGACGTTATAGTCCCCATTGGGGCGGCGGCGATATTGCGAGTAGAACGTCGCTACGGCAGAGACTTCAGCGCGAGTTAAGCCGAGCATGTCGGCGCACAGTGTTACTCCTCGCGGTGAGACGTAGCCGTCTACCGATTGGATCAGGTGCAACATCGGACCAAGGGCTGAACGTGAATGCGGGTAGCGAGCAATAATTTCGCCACATTCGGCACGTAGACGCGCCTCGACGTCGGGTTCGTATGATGCCTCGCTCACCGGTCGACACCTCCCAAAACAGGATCGATTGAAGCCAAGGTGACCACCACATCGGCAATCATTCCGCCTTCGGTCATCATGGCGGTGGATTGCAAATTCGCGTAGGACGGTTCGCGGAAGTGTGCCCGATAGGGGCGGGTACCACCATCGGAAACCAGGTGGACTCCCATCACACCTTTCGCATGTTCGGTCAGGGAGAAGACCTGGCCGACGGGAACGCGGAACCCTTCGGTGACGAGTTTGAAGTGGTGAATTAACGATTCCATCGATTCGCCCATAATTTCGCGAATATGGGCCAGCGAGTTCCCCTGTCCGTCGGTGCCGATTGACAGTTGCGCCGGCCAGGCAATCTTCTTATCGGCCACCATCACTGGTTCACCTTCACTGGCCGCCAGGCGCTCCAGACACTGATTGACAATCCGCAAGGACTGGTAGGCCTCTTCAAAGCGCACCATCGTGCGGTTGTAGGGATCGGAGTAGGTGCGCGTGGGCACGTCAAAATCGTAGGTTTCATAACCGCAATACGGTTGCAGTTTGCGCATATCCAGCGGCAGCCCGGCCGCGCGCAGACACGGGCCGGTCAATCCCAATGCCAGGGCGCCGGCAATCGAAATGTAGCCAACCTTTTGCATCCGCAATTTGAAAATTGGGTTGGCAGCAAGCAGATCGTAGAGCTCACCAAGGTCATGGCGAACCTTTGGTAGCAGTTCGCGGATATAGTCGAGGGTTCCTGGCGGGAGATCTTGGGCAACCCCACCTGGACGGATATAGGCGTGGTTCATGCGCAAACCGGTGATACGTTCAAAGATCCGCAAAATTTCTTCCCGGCCGCGAAATGCGATGGTCATCACCGTGGTGGCCCCCATTTCGTTGCCACCGGTACCGATGGCCACCATGTGGGAGGCGATCCGGTTGAGCTCGGCCATCATCACGCGAATCACCTGGGCCCGTTGGGGAACCTGATCGGTGATATTCAACAGTTTTTCAACTGCGAGACAGTAGGCCAGTTCGTTATGAATCGGTGCGACATAGTCCATTCGCGTACAGAATGTCACTCCCTGTGTCCAGGTGCGAAATTCCATGTTCTTTTCAATACCGGTGTGCAGGTAGCCGGTGCCAACCCGCATTTCTTTCACCGTTTCGCCTTCGATATCTAAAATCAGGCGCAATACACCGTGGGTGGAGGGGTGGACCGGACCCATATTGACCACGATGCGTTCTTCACCGATGCGTTCGGCTTCAGCGGCAATATTGTCCCAGTCACCACCCGAGGCAGTGTATTCGGCCAGTGTTTCGTCTTCGTAGGCCGGTGCGGTGGCATGAATATTCATTAGTTGTAGGACCTCCGAGTGTCAGCCGGCGGGACGGTCGCACCTTTGTACTGCACGGGAATACCCCCCAGTGGATAGTCCTTGCGCTGGGGGTGGCCCACCCAGTCATCGGGCATAGCCGAACGTGACAGAGCGGGGTGACCATCGAAAATAATGCCGAAAAAGTCCCAGGTTTCGCGTTCGTGCCAGTCGTTGCCCGGGTAGATATCAACGATGGAGGCAATATGTGGATCTCGCTCGGGTACGGCCACTTCCAGCCGCAGCAATCTGCCCCCGTGCGTGATGGAGAGCAAATGGTATACAGCGTGCAATTCTCGCTCGGTTTCTTCGGGATAGTGCACCCCGGAAACCCCCAGACACAATTCGAAACGTAAATCCTGATCGTCACGCAAATACTGACAAAGACGCAGCAGGTGTTCGCGGGCGACGTACAGCGTGAGTTCACCGCGATCAACGACGACCGTTTCGATCGCTTCGCCAGGATCGATGTCATCGGCTTGTAGGAGCTCTTCGAGGATGTCAACAACCTCGTCAAACCACCCGCCATAGGGCCGAGCGCTCGGACCGGGCATCCGTACTTCACGTTTCAGCCCACCAAAGCCGGTCGTATCTCCCGAACCGTGAATTCCAAACATCCCGTGCCGGGTTTCAACGACCGGCAGGGGCTTTCCTCCAGCGCGCGCAATTTCGGCGGCCTGCATTTGCGCTAGCGGGTTTTGTTCCATCTCGCTCACGCCAACAGTCCCTTCATATCTGAGGTGGGGGTGGCAGCGAGTGCTGCTTGTTCAG
>JAUNVN010000009.1:8141-20826 GCA_030537655.1 Bowdeniella nasicola
CGCACGGGCCGCAGCTTTGCGGTTCACTCCCAGCGGTTCGTTGCGAACCTGTTCGTGCAATTCCAAAATCGCATTCAAGAGCATTTCTGGGCGCGGGGGGCAGCCTGGCAGGTAGATATCGACCGGAACGACGTGGTCGCAGCCCTGCACGATGGCGTAGTTATTGAACATCCCGCCAGAGGAGGCGCACACCCCCATGGAGATCACCCATTTTGGTTCGGGCATCGAGTCGTACACGTTACGAACAATCGGCGCCATTTTGTGTGAGAGTCGTCCCGAGACGATCATCAGGTCGGCGTGACGTGGCGAGGCGCGGAAGACTTCCATCCCAAAACGGGAAATATCAAAGCGCGGGGTTCCCGATGCCATCATTTCAATGGCGCAACAGGCCAATCCCATGGTCACCGGCCACATCGAGGATTTCCGGGCTAGCCCCACCACTTTTTCGACAGTGGTGAGCATAAAACCGGCTGGAGCTTGCTCTTCTAATCCCATAATTTGCCCTCTAATCCCATTCCAGACCGCCGCGCCGCCACTCGTAGATGTAGGGCACGGAGATGAGGAAAATAAAGGTGAGCATCGCAATGAGACCAAACATTCCGAGTCGGTGGAATGCCACTGCCCACGGATAGAGGAAGACCACTTCGATATCGAAGATGATGAAGGTCATTGCGATGAGATAGTACTTGATTTGGAAACGTCCAGCCTCCGCAGCGCGGGGGGTGGGCTGGATCCCGCATTCGTAATTCGCGACTTTCACGCGGTTATAGCGTTTGGGGCCAATGATTGCGGACGCACCAAGCCCGCCGATGGCCATGCCGGCCGCGACGGCCATCATCACCAGGATCGGTATGTAAGGGTTCATGCGAGGTCCTCTCTCATGACGTCGGCACGATACGGGTTAGGGCGGCGATGAGTCGGTCCATGGCGTCGCCACCACGGTGCTCATATCCGTCGGATAGTAATTTGTGCACAAACCGCATCAGCGTCGGGCGAGTCAGCCCGTAGCGAGTGCAAATCCGCATAATTTCGGGATGTTCGATCAGTTTGACGAACGAACGCCCCAACGCGAAATAGCCACCGTGGGCAGTTGCCATTTCTCGCGGATAGGTGCGCAAGGTTTTCTCCGTCCCATAGGCGCTGGTGCGCGCCAAAGCGAGGTGAATAACCTCTGCGGCAATTCGCCCCGCTTTTAACGCGTAGGTGATGCCCTCACCGTTAAATGGTGAGACCATCCCACCGGCGTCTCCTACTAACATTAGCCCCTGGCGGTAGTGCGGGGTGCGGTTATAGGCCATCGGCAATGCCGCCGAGCGTAACGGCCCAACCTGGTTGTCAGGGGTGAACTGCCAGCTGGCCGGAGCGTTTTGCATCCAGGCACGGAAAATAGCTTTGTAATCAAGTCGCGTTGCTCGCGCGGTTGACGAGACTGATCCGAGTCCCACATTTGCGGTGCCATCACCCAGCGGGAAGATCCAGCCGTAACCCGGCAGGAGATTGGATTTTCCGCGTGGACCATCCCACAGTTCAAGTTGGGATTCCATCCACTCATCATCGTGTAGCGGCGTGCGGAAATAGGTGCGCACCGCAACGCCCAGTGGTCGGTCATCACGTTTGGTGATCCCCACGGCAGTTGCGATCCGGGCCGATACGCCGCCCGCATCAATGACGACCGGGGCGCGAAACTCAACGGTGCGTCCGCGCGGATACTCATCACTTTTGATCCGTGCTTGCACTCCGATAATCCGACCGCTCGGCAGTTGGATCGGCGCGGTTGCCATCGCGTTTTCAATCAGGGTCGCACCGCTTGCTTGGGCGTGGGTAATCAGCGCCAGGTCCAGACTTTGGCGTGCCTTTGCCATCCCATAGTTCGGGTAGGTGGGGGTTTCAGGCCAGGGCAGCATGATGGTGTGGCCGCCGCCGACGACGCGCAGTCCTTTATTTCGCATCCACCCGTCGGCTGGATCGAGATCCATGCCCATCAGTAAGAGTTCGCGCACAGCCCCGGGCGTGAGACCATCGCCGCAGACTTTATCGCGTGGGAAGGTCGATTTTTCCAATACGATCACGTCGCGACCAAGGGTGGCGAGGTAGTGAGCGGCTGCACTTCCGGCTGGGCCGGCGCCAACGACAATTACGTCAGCTTCGTGTGAACCGTCATATGTCACTGATTTTCAGCTCCCCAAACCATGTACGCACCCAGGTTGCGTCCGCATTCCAAAGCATACAAACCGGTCTGCCCTTCTACCTCCAAGGCTGCCCTAAGTGACGGGCCGCACTGCTGGAGGTTTTGTGGCGCGATGAAGCGCAACTATGCCTCCCGACAAGTTACGCCATTTGATACCACGCCATGAACATTGATGCATGATGCGTGCTAATTCACGTTGTGTGGGCCAGTTGGTGATGGATTCAGCAAGGTAGCTGTAGGCGGAATCGGGTGATGACGCGGTCAGTTTCGCCACCAGTGGCATCACATAGGTGAGATAGGCATCATAGGCTAACCGCAACGGGGGAAGTACCGGGGTGGAAAATTCCGTCACCACAATCCGCCCGCCCGGTTTTGTCACTCGATACATTTCCCGCAATGCGCGTGCTGTATCGGCAACATTACGCAGTCCGAAAGAGATCGTCACTGCATCAAAGGTGTCATCGGCAAATGGCAGTGCCATCGCATCACCGGCAATAAAGGCAATATCGGGACGGCGGCGGCGCCCGACCGCCAGCATGCCGGGAGAAAAGTCGCAGGCCACCACATCGATTCCCGCATCGGCCCACACCGCGGTTGACGTGCCGGTGCCAGCGGCAAGGTCTAGCACGCGATCGCCTGGCTGGGCGCCAACGGCCGTGTGGGTGGCCACCCGCCAAATCCGATCTTGCCACAGCGATAACACATCATTGGTGAGGTCATAGCGCGCCGCGACGGCGTCGAACATTGCGGCGATCCGCCCGGGTGTCTTATCCACTCCACCTTCAGTCATGCTCGCTATTGTCTCACGCGGGATTTGCGCTGCTTGACCATTTTGCGAGGTGATGTGCCTGACGGATCAGCTAGAGACTATCCGGGCGTGCGGCAAGTTCCACCTCGGTAACCTGGCGGGCTCCGCCACGTAAATATGTGACATTGATTTTGTCGCCGGAGGCATATTGACGTACGAATCCCACCAACGCATTGGCACTCGCAACCGGTTGGTCATTAATCGCAATGACCACATCTTTGGGACGCAATCCGGCTTTCGCAGCCGGTGAGTTCGCTTCGATACTGCCCAGCAGCGCACCGGCACGGATCGCACCATCGTCTTTGGCTTGGCCGTCGCCGACCTGTACCCCCAAGAATGCGTGTTCGGCGACCCCATCGGCGATGAGGTCATCGGCGACTCGCGATGCGAGGTTCGCCGGGATTGCAAATCCGAGTCCAATCGATCCGCTCGCACCTTCCTGTCCCAAGGTGGCAATCGAGGAGGAAATCCCAATCACGCTGCCAGTGGCATCAAAGATCGGACCGCCGGAGTTTCCCGGGTTGATTGAGGCGTCAATCTGGACGGCATTGGTGATCACATTTGCGGCAACTTTTTGAAATGGCCCCTGATCAATAATCGTGCGGGTAGTCACCGGCCGGTTTAACGCGGAAACCACCCCGGTGGTCACGGTGTGCGATAGTCCGAGCGGGTTACCAACTGCGACCACTGGTTGGCCCACCTTTAACGTGTTGGAATCAGCGAAACTTGCTGCTTTCAGGTCGTTTGCTGGCGCATCTTTTAAGGTGATGACCGCCAGGTCGGTGGCCGCATCGGACCCGCGAATGTCAGCGGGGTAAATACGTCCGTCCGCCAGTTGCACCTCAATTGATTCTGCCCCGCGAATGACGTGGTGGTTTGTGAGGATATGGCCGTTGGTATCCAAGATCACTCCGGAGCCCGCATCTCCACCCGATTGTGTCCGCGTGGTGATTGATACCACCGTATCTTTCACCTGCGTGGCAACTCCTTCCCAGTTGTCTATCGGAGTTGCCACCGTTGCGGCGAGCGTATCTTCTTGCTGAGCAGAACGACCGCTTTGTGGTTCACTCACCACGTGGTTCACCCCAACGGTGATCCCCGAGGCTAGCAGTGCCGCCAGTAGTGCCGTGGTCAGCAGTGCCGCCCAGCTGGGACGACGCACCGCACGCACATTGGCGGGGCGGGCATATCCCGGCGCTACTTGCTTGGGGGTTCCGCGTCGATCAAAGTCGGGCGAGATCCATTCGTGTTGTGCCCCGCCTGGCGATGTCGGGCCGGTGGGCTGCGAGTTCGTTGGATACATTCACACTGTCCTTTCCGTCCCTATCTCATCTCGGTGGGCTGAGCTATGGCTTCTAGCTAGCTGAATATTGGCTGGAAATCTGCACGTGGAGGACGCTCACTCCCGCCGGGGGGTCCTTTAGGGCGGCATCGAGTTCACCGGCGGTATCCACCCTGGTCGCAGTAATCCCGAACCCACGCGCAACCGCGGTGATGTCACTGCGCTGCTCAGTGGTGAAATAGCGCTGATAGCGTGCGGCGCGATGCGGATTGGTGCGGGCAATCTCGCCGTGTTCAAGCTGGGTAAATATTGAGCCGCCACCATCGTCTAGGACAATGATTTGCAGGTGTGGCATCACTTCGGTGGCACCACAGTTCAAACTGGCGACATCGTGGAGGAAAGTCAGATCACCACACACCACCCGCACGAAGGTCTCTTGCTGCAGCGCGATCCCCCAGGCGGTGGCGATTGTGCCGTCAATCCCACCCAATCCGCGATTGGCCCACATGATCGGTACAAGACCGCCTCGAGGGGCGTGACGGTCAAGGGCACGGATCACCGAAGAGGCGCCAATAACGAGATGGCGGTTGTGGCTGCATTGAAATATCTGCCAGGCGGCACTGCTGAGGGGGTCCAGGTCTTCGGTCGTGGCCAGCGGCCGTTGCCAACGATCAAGCCAGGCGCTGGTGGGATGCGAAAGAACCGGTGGTTTATTGCCATCGGCCGGCGGTAGATACCGTGGGGTGGCGGTGGGAGTAAGGCGCAGGTAATGCCGGTTGGTTGTGAGGACGTAGTGGGGCAGGTCGGTGCGTGAAAGCAGGTGGGTAATCGGACGGCTAAGGGTGGGATGCCCCGCAACGACGACGCTCCCAATATCCGGTTGTAAGGCCTGCAAGCGGCGGTGATAGTGGTCGATGGCAACCGGGAGGTCCAAAAGATTTGCTGAGGGCTCAGCTAGCACGGGAATCGCGGCGGCCACCACCGCGGTGCGCAGACCGGCGAGCCGGTCCGCTTTATCTCCGGCAACCACCACGGGATTTGGTAGCTGTGACAGCCAGGTGGTGAGATCCTCACCGACCTGGGCGGGAACCGGGTGGCGTGACCTTTTGGGGGTCGCCACGCGCAGCGGGGCACAACTGGCGCTGTGCAGCGGTGGGGTGAAGGACACGTTCAGGTGCACTGGTCCGGCAGCCGCGGGCAGTTCCCCCTCACCGCGATCACGACCGCGAGCCTGGCGCACGGCTTTAAGGACGGGCGTGACGATATCGGTCGCATCCGCATCGAGGTGGATGGTGTCTCTCACCACGGTGGCGAACATCCCCACCTGCCAGGTGGTTTGGTTCGCGCCGGTGCCCCACAGTTCGCGGGGACGGTCAGCAGTGACGGCAAGCAGCGGGATGGCAGCGGCATCTGCTTCGGCAAGGGCAGGGTGGAGGTTTGCGACGGCAGTACCCGAGGTGGTGATCACCGCGGTGGGCTCCCCGCTGGCCAGTGCCGCACCCAGCGCGGTAAACGCGGCGGCGCGTTCATCGATACGGACGATCACCCGTGCGGGGGGTGGCAGGGACGCCAGGGCGTATGCCAGGGGCGCGGAGCGCGAGCCCGGTGCGATAACGAACGTACGCACGCCGCTGGCATAAAGGGTTGCGACAATACTGCGCGCGGTGGTGATCGCGTTGCTCACGGTCGCTCCCGCCAGGGATCAAGGTCGATACCGGCATGCTGGGCAACCCGCGTCAGCCGGGTGAGCCACCAGCTGCTCACCGCTGCTGGCGCCTCGATGCGGGTGGGCGTGATGGCACGTACCGACAGTCGCCCGCCAGTTGGCACCAGGGGTTCAGTGGTGACATCACGCTCCAGAAGGTGGACGGTAGCCAGTCCGCAGGCGAGTTGTTCCCCGCTAGAAGCGCGCACCAGTTCGTCATCCAAGCTCGCTGCCAGCTGGACGCCACGGAAAAGACCAACCGATGATTCCAAAGCGCTGGAGATCACGGTTGGTAGGCCAAGGGCTTCAGCGATGCGGGTTGCCGCGCGGATCCCCCCGAGAGGTTGGACTTTAATGATGGCGAAATCGGCAGCATCCAGGCGTTTGACCGCCAGTGGATCTGCCGCGCGGCGGATGGACTCATCGGCGGCGAGGGGAATATCGACTTTACGGCGAAGTTTCGCAAGCTGGGCGGTCGTCGCAACGGGTTGTTCGGCATATTGCAAACCACCTGCAGCGCGGTCAAGTTGCGGCAAGATACGTACTGCCTGCTCGACACTCCAGGCGGTATTCGCATCGATTCGAATATGGCCACCTGGCCCCAATGCGTCACGGACCGCTTCCAGGCGGGCAATATCGTCACCAAGCTTTTGCCCCGGTTCACCAACTTTGACTTTCGCGGTGGTACATCCGCCGCTGGCGTGAACCAACTGGTGGGCATCGGTTGCGCTCACCGCCGGGATGGTGACATTTACGGGGATGGTCTGGCGGATGATTCGCGGGTGAAAGTCTTCGACCGCAGCAGCCAGCCAGCGGGCGGCATAGTCGTCGTCATATTCGGCAAATGGAGAGAATTCCCGCGCATCACTCCCGCGTTGGAGGATAACCCCGTTGCGGGCGGTAATCCCCCGAAAACGGGTACGCATTGGCGTGTGGTACACCCCGATCATTGCCTGTCCTTGTCCAGTGCTGCCACCGCGCGGCGGATTGGCAGCATCTTTGTTTCCGTTTCGAGATATTCGGTTGCTGGATCAGATTGAGCAACAATGCCAGCGCCGGCATACATGGTGAGGCTGGTTGCTGCCACCTCCGCGCAGCGCAGGGCAATCACAAATTCGCCGTTGCCACTGTCATCTACCCACCCAACCGGAGCGCTGTAACGACCGCGATCAGCGCCTTCCAGGTCGGTGAGAACCGCGGCGGCACCCTCGGTGGGAGTGCCACAAATTGCGGCAGACGGATGGAGCATCCCGGCGATTTCAAGGGCGGAAATATCACGACGCAGCTGGCCGGTAATATCGGTAGCCAAGTGCATGATTGTTGGTAATTCCACCACGCGGGTGGGCGCGATGGTCACATCGGCGATCTTCTCCAGGACGGTTCGCACCGAATCGGCAGCATAGGCGTGTTCGCTGCGGTCTTTATCGCTAGCCAGTAGTGCAGCCGCCGCGGCATTATCAACGTGGCTATCGCCGCTGACGGGCGCTGAACCGGCCAGTGCGCGCGAGTGCACCGCTCCGTTTCGCACCGATACCAACATTTCTGGGCTGGCCCCGATCATGCCGTCAACATAAAACGTCCAACAGCTCGGGTAGGCGCGATGGAGCTGTTCACTTAGCGCCCCGATGGGAACCGGCCCATCGAGGTGGAGAGTGTGGGAGCGGGCGAGCACTGTCTTTTCCAGCTCGCCGGCGCGGATCTTCTCCACAGCTTTCGCAACGGCGCGTTCATATGCGTCTCGAGCGAGCAGGGTGTCAGCTGCGCGCACCACACGCCTACCAAACCGGGGCGGGGCGCCGTGGATTGTCGGTTCGCTGCGCAGATCAATACAGCGGGTATTACCCGGAGTGAACTGCCATTGCACCTGCGGAACGATCAGTACTGAACTGCGCGGGGAGGTGGGCGCAAATGTCGTGGTGACAAATGCGCGAATCCCGGCGGCCCGCACCGGTAGAGTCGCGGCAAGTTTCGCAAATTGGCGGTACAGCTCACCGAAGCGATCCTCACCGTGCGCTTCGAAGCGAGCGTACTGGCCCACGCCGATCACACAGGTGGCGTGTGCCCCAACACCGTGCATCCACACGGTGGGGTGATCATGCGCCTGCAGCGCACTGAGGTGGGGGCCGTTAGGCACATGGCTCCTTCCGTGGATGGGATCAGGGGGCTGCAAAAACTTCGCGCCGGGAGATAATACTACCGATGAGGAAGGAGGCGTGATGGATCATCATGACGCCCAGCCCTTTGATTCGCGTAAATGGCGCGAAATTGAAGGCTTTAATTTCACCGATATTACCTATCATCGTGCGATACGTGACGGCAAGGATTTCCCGGCGGTACGTATCGCATTTAACCGTCCACTCCTGCGCAATGCATTTCGCCCCCACACCGTTGATGAGCTCTACCGGGCACTGGATCACGCGCGCATGAGCAGTGACGTTGCCGCGGTGATCCTCACCGGTAATGGTCCCAGTGAAAAAGACGGCGGTTGGGCATTTTGTTCCGGTGGTGACCAGCGCGTGCGCGGCAAGGATGGCTATCGCTATGAACGCTGCGATGGGGATGACAATGCCAGCCCAACCGAGCGTCGCCCCCACATCGATCCGCCGCGCGCCGGACGACTGCACATTTTGGAAGTCCAACGCCTAATCCGTCAGATGCCAAAAGTGGTGATCGCGGTGGTCTCGGGATGGGCAGCCGGTGGAGGCCATTCCCTCAACGTTGTCGCTGACCTGTCGATTGCTTCGCGCCAACATGCGCGGTTTATTCAAAACGATGCGAATGTCGGTTCCTTCGATGCCGGCTACGGTTCGGCGCTGTTGGCCCGCCAGGTTGGAGATAAACGGGCCCGCGAAATTTTCTTCCTCGCTCGCCCCTACGATGCGGAAACTGCGGCGGCCTGGGGTGTGGTCAACGAAGTTGCTGATCACGCAGAAATTGAAAATCTTGCGTTGGAATACGCGCAGATTATTGCCTCGAAATCCCCGCAGGCAATCAGGATGCTGAAATTTGCGTTCAATCTTGCTGATGATGGCCTTGCCGGCCAGCAGGTATTTGCCGGTGAAGCCACCCGGTTGGCATATATGACCGCTGAAGCCCAAGAGGGGCGCGATGCGTTTGTGGAACGCCGTGAACCCGACTGGAGCGACTACCCCTATTACTATTAGCGCGCTGGAACAACGAAAAGCGGTGTGGATCTTCCCCCTGCGAAGATCCACACCGCATGGCGTGAGGTGGCAGGCCCTCCAACCCGCCAGCGAAGCCGTAACTTCATTGTCGCGGGCGCTGGAAAAAATATCGCGCTGCGGGAGGCGGAATTTTCTGTGCCATTCCTCCCCTGGCAGATGGAAGGTGGAATCATCCTGCAGGATGATCTGCCGGTAGGCTAAGGCCGTGACTTCGATTGCTCCCATCCTCACGCCCGCCGGTGCGGTCGCGCCCCTGCGTGTGGCCAACACGGCCGCGGATATCGCAGCCCTGCGCGCGGCACTCACCGCGCGGCTTGCCGCTCCCGCTACCATGCCACCCCTACTATTGGGGTCGCCCGATGATGGCGATCTGTCAAAGAGCGCCCATCGGATCGTACGTCTGCCACCCGAGGTGGTAGCAATCGTGCAAACGTCGGGATCAACCGGAAAGGCACGTAAACTCGTTGGGCTGAGTGCGAGCGCCCTGCTCGCCTCGGCACTGGCAACCTTATCCGCGCTGGCGAGCTATCCTCACCGCGATGGCCACCACCTGCGCGCCTGTGCGGATCTCGCTGCGGCTCGCTCCCATCTGCGCGCCGATACCCGCGGCGCCTGGATTGCGGGACTGCCACCCCACCATATTGCCGGGCTGCAAGTCATTACCCGTGCGATTGTCAGTGATGCGCCAATTATTACTCCCGACTATGCTGCAGGTTTCCATCCCGATGCGCTCGCTGACGCCGCCGCCAAGCTGCCCCACGGGCTACGCGCCTACACCTCGCTGGTCCCCACCCAGGTGCACCGCCTATTGCAGCCGCATGCCGCAGCCAGCTTGGAGACCATTACCGCGGCACTCGATGTCGCCATTGTGGGCGGAGCGCCCCTGGCCCCGGCACTTGCCGCTAGGGCGGCTGCACGCGGGTTGCATCTGGTTCACTCCTACGGGATGAGTGAGACTTGTGGCGGGTTAGTCTATGACGGGTGGCCGCTTGCCGGAGTGGAGATCACTTTCACCCACGAGGCGATCACTCTGCGCGGCCCCATGCTCACCGATGGGTACCTCCATGAACCCTATCCCCGGTTTGTGCGCGCCGATGGGAGGCGCGAAATTGTCACCAATGACCGCGGCTACCTGCAGCGCTCCGGGCAGCTGCATGTCAGCGGTCGCCTCGATGATGTGATCATTACCGGGGGAGAAAATGTGGCCCCGACCGCAGTTGAGGCGGCGCTGGCTGCTGCCGGCTATTTTGGCGTCGTGGTCGGCCTCCCAGACCCACACTGGGGTGAACTCCTCACCTTTGTGACCACCGCGAATGTGCCCCTTGCTGCGCTGCGCACTGCCCTGGCTGACCACCCGCGGTCATGGCGCCCACGCGCGGTGGTCACACTGACCTCCCTACCTGAAGCTGGTCCCGGTAAGATAAATCGGCGTGCTGTCAGCGCGCTCGCGCGCGAGGTGCTGCGCGATGGCGGCGGTGAGTGCTATGGCGAAACGAGGACATGATGGCAACAGCTGGCGACTGGCTTGAAGGGGCACGCCCGCGCACTCTACTAGTCTCACTCGCCCCGGTGATTGTCGGGACCGGAGCGGCCGCAGCCCTGGGCGGGGCCGCTGCCTTGCGAGCGATCCTCGCGGCGGTGGTGGCACTTGGCCTGCAGGTGGGCGCAAACTACGCCAACGATTATTCAGACGGGGTGCGCGGCACCGATGATATTCGCTCCGGCCCGACCCGTCTGACCGCCACCGGCCTGGCGAGCCCGCAGGCGGTCAAGATGGCCGCGTTCGCCAATTTTGCTCTCGCGTTGCTCGCGGGTGTGTGGCTGATCGCTTTGGCGGGCACCTGGTGGCTGCTACTGATCGGCGCAACCATGCCACTGGCCGCGTGGTTTTATACCGGCGGGACCAATCCCTATGGTTATCGCGGTCTGGGGGAAGTCTTCGTCTTCGTTTTCTTTGGCCTGGTCGCCACGGCCGGGACCACCTATACGCAGGTTCTTGCCGTGCCCTGGCAGGTGTGGTGGGCTGCAACGGCGCTGGGGATTTTGGCGTGCGCGGTGTTAATGGTGGCCAATATTCGTGATATCCCCACCGATGAGCCGGCCGGTAAACATACGCTCGCAGTGCGGTTAGGTGAGCGCGGCGCACGAATCACCTACGCGTTGATGCTCGCGCTGGCGGTGATCATCGCAGTGGTCATTATGGCGAATCCCCTTGCCGGGTGGCTGCCGCGGTGGCTGTGTTACCTCGCGGCAGGCGGCCTTACCTTGTGGGGGGCGCGTCTCACCATGCCGGTGCTGCGGGGGGCGCGCGCGACAGCATTGATTGGTTCACTGAAACAAACCGGAATTTTTGAACTGATATTCGCTCTCATCCTTACCGCTGCACTGTAGCGATATGTGGCCCAATGCGCACCGGTAAGCCTCATCTTAGGGGCAATGGTGCACGCGGTGATGCACCATGGGCAGATGGCCACTTTCGCTGACATTTTTGATCGTATCGTCCATCGTGACCGCTCTCGCGAAGATACCCACGAACTCAGTGCCGCAGCACAGCGTCATATCCACCGCAATGCCGCGGTATTCGTGGGCGCTAACGGGTTGCAAAATATTGGCGATCAAGCAGCGAAAGCCTCCACGGTCCTGCCCTGGCTGATGGCAGCGATCGGTGCCCCCACCTGGATGACAGGGCTGCTGGTCCCGATCCGTGAATCGGGGTCCATGCTCCCCCAGGCGGCATTACAGCCGTGGGTCTTAGGCCACCAGCGCCGCCGTGGGATTTGGATTGCCGGGGCGCTCGGCCAGGCGATCGGTGCCGCGGTGATGGCCATGGGTGCGGCGCTGCTGAGCGGCTGGGGTGCTGGTCTGGTCGTCCTTGGTGGCCTGACCCTATTGGCACTTGCCCGGTCACTGACATCGATCGCATCGAAAGATATCCAAGGACGCACCATGCCCAAGGGGATGCGCGGAAGGATTGGTGGCCTGGCCACGATGCTTTCTGGGATTGTTGCCATCACCATTGGCGTGGCGATCCGGATCACCGTGGGCGCCGATACCTCAGCGGGCCTACTCGCGGCGATTGTGGCCGGTGGCAGTGGTGCGTGGCTTCTGGCTGCGGCGCTGTTCACCCAGCTGCGTGAAGATGCGCATCGCGCGGCGCCTAACCCACGCGATCCGCATTGGTTTACCGATTCCTGGCAGTTGGTGCGCACCGATGCGGCGCTGCGCCGATTCGTGATCGTTCGCGCCCTGCTGCTGGTCTCCGCACTGGCCCCACCATTTATTGTCCACCTGTCCGCCACGCACGCCGGTGCGCAGCTCTCCTCGGTGGCGACCTTCATTATTGCCTCGGGTGCCTCCGCGCTTGTTGGGGGGCGGATTTCTGGGCTCCTTTCAGACCGCTCGGCACGCAAAACCATGATCTGGGGGGCGGGACTGGCAAGTACCATCATTGTGGTATTCCTCAGCTCCTTGGGGGTGCCGGCGCTGATGGCAACCTGGTGGTGGGGTCCGCTGGTAT
>JAUNVN010000209.1 GCA_030537655.1 Bowdeniella nasicola
GCAGTGAGGTCCGTTAAATCGCTGGCGCGCTTCCGCCACCTTGATTCCGGGCGGCGGCGGAGTGCTCCGGCGCCGGTACACGGTGCATCCAGCAGGATGCGATCGTAATGGCCGGGCTGGGCTTGGCCGATCGTCCGTCCGTCTGCACAGGTGAGCTCCACCTCGCTAAACAGTGGACTCAAGGTGGATTCGATTAGTTTCACCCGGTGAGCAGAGATGTCATTAGCGCGCAGCGTTGCGCCGCGTTTCACCGCGGCTGCGGCCAGCAAACCGCTCTTCCCACCCGGTGCGGCGCACATATCCAACCAATTCGTATCGCGTCCGTCGACCGGCGTGCTCTCTGCCAGCAGTGCCATCAGCTGGGAGGCTTCGTCCTGGACCGCCACGGCGCCGCGACGCACCTCGCGGATACGGCCGGGATTACCAAATTTCATTTGCAATCCCACCGGTGAGTATGTTGTTTCCCGCAGGGGGAAGGGCACCTCGGCCATCAGCGCACCACGGTCGCCTTTGCGCACTGCCAAGTCGATCAGTGGGGCGGTGTTATTCGCAGCGAGTAGCGCTACGACCTCGGTGGTGGGTCGGCCGTGGGCTGCCAGAGCTGACGACAGTTCCCGCACCAGCCAGCGCGGATGCGAATACCAATGTGAAATCCCGTCTTTTCCCGTGATGATACGTTCGCGCCACGTTGCGAGCGGGGTATCTTCCACTGCGCGCAGCACGCCGTTGACAAACCCGGTGGCACGCTCACCAACGAAGTAGCGAGTCGCTTCGACCGCCTGGTCAACAGCCGCATGGGGTGGGGTTTTCAGTGCGAGCATGTCGTGGATTGCCACGCGCAAAATTGCGCGCACCGGCGGGTCAAGATCACGGATGGAACGGGTTCCGGTCAACTCCCGCACAATTGCGTCATAGCGTCCAGTTAGCCGGCAGGTCCCGTAGGTCAGTTCGGTCGCATAGGCAGCATCACGCGGTTCAAGTCGCGCGGTTGCTAACAGCTTTGGTAAATGCAGGTTCGCATAGGCGTCGTCGACATCAACTGCGAGGAGGGTTTCAATTGCCAGGCGGCGCGCGTGGGTGAAGCTCATGCGGATGTTCCTAACTGCCGTGGGCCGCGATAACCGCGCCACCAGGCGTGTGCTGCCATGGGTTTTTTCCCAGCCGGTGCTACCTCGCTGAGGGCGAGCAGTCCATCGGAACAGCCCACCACAACCGTATCGTCATCGAGGTCGACCTGTCCCACCGCCATGTTCCGATCACTGTGATGAGGGTGGGCTGCCAGAATCTTCAAGCGTTGGTCTCCCGCAGTAGTCCACGCTCCCGGACTGGGAGTAAAGGCACGGATATGGGCATCAACCTGAGCCAGTGGTTGGTCGAAATTGACTTCACCTTCTGGCGGGGTGAGGCGTTGAGCATAACTGGCACCGGTTGTTGGTTGCGCCTGCAGGGTGCATTGGCCAGCAACGTAGGCGGCGAGGGTCTGGGCGAAATAGGGAGCCGATTCACGTGCGAGGATCTCCAGAGCCTGTCCAGAAGTGACACGTGCTGGCAGTTCTATGCGGCGTTGATCCACGAGTGCTCCCGTATCTAATCCCGTGTCAATCCGGAAGACTGATACTCCGAAGTCACGCTCACCCGCGGCAATCATCCGCTGCACCGGTGCGGCGCCACGGTAGGCGGGAAGGAGCGAGAAATGCAAATTTACCCAGCCCGATGGCAGGGCTTCTAACAGTTCGGCGGGGATAAGCGCCCCGTAAGCAACCACCGCGGCGACATCGGCCTGCGCTTCAGCGATAAATGCTTGGGCCTGTGGGGTGGTTAATTTCGTTGTTTTATGCAACGGCAATTGCAGTTCTTCGGCAACCTCCGCAACCGGGGATGGATACAGGGTGCGGCCGCGTTTACCGCGCGCATCCGGTCGGGTAAGCACACCCGCGACGTCGTGGTGCTGCGCGATATAGCGCAGAGCCGGCACGGCAACATCCGGGGTGCCAGCAAAGAGCACTCTCACATTGATCCTTTCGTCGGTTGGACCCAACGTCCCAATCTACCGCACCGCTTTAGAGCGAATCCGGGTCGATTGTCGCGTGCAGGGGTGCGTGTCCGGCCGTGGAGCGGCGCCGCACCGCGGCGGCGACGACCTCACGCAGTTTTCCTGCTTGTGGTGGAGGAACACGAATGTAAAGGCGGTCATTGGTCTCCCCGGTCGGTAGTGGCCCAAGAATATCGGCATCGGGCAACTCCTGCGCCATGAGGGTAGCGACCTCCCCAAGACTCGAGCGTAGGGAGATAAGTTCGGCCATGGTCGCAACCGGGGGCAGATGCAGTTGGGCACGTTCGGTAAGAATCCGCTCGGCGAAGTCGGCGAAGTTGGCCCGAATCAAAGCCTGGGCGACCGCATCGTCGAGGTGGCCGGAAAGGACGAAGGTAGCATCGGCTCGCAACAGTGACCACGCGCGTGCCAATTGGGTTGTGATAATCGGGGTTGCATCGAGTGCGGTACGTGAGGACAGGACCGCACCGTCAAGGACAATACCGGCGGCATAACCGCCAGGGGCAAGCGGTTCGGCGCCCGGCGTGGCAACCACGATCGCTGGTTTCTCATCCACCGCGGCAATGATGCCGGTGCGTCGCCCCGAGATCCGCACACGAATACCGCGAAAGGCCCG
>JAUNVN010000210.1 GCA_030537655.1 Bowdeniella nasicola
GCGCCGTAACGGCGAAGTTGCCTGGAAGGATCTGTGTCGCGGTCCGCACCTGCCGAGTACGAAACTCATCGGCAATGGTTTTAAGCTAATGCGATCGGCTGCCGCCTATTGGCGTGGCAGCGAAAAAAATCCGCAACTGCAACGGATCTACGGTACGGCATGGGCTTCCAAAGACGACCTGCGAGCCTATGTCACCCGGTTGGAGGAAGCTGAACGGCGTGACCATCGCAAACTCGGTAATGAACTAGATCTATTCTCCTTCCCCGATGAGGTGGGCTCGGGACTAGCGTGCTTCCATCCCAAGGGCGGGATCATCCGGATGGAGATGGAAGAATATTCGCGTCGCCGCCACGTGCAAGCCGGCTACGAATTTGTCTACACCCCCCATATCACCAAGGGCAAACTCTTTGAAACCTCTGGACACCTGGCCTGGTATAAAGACGGAATGTTTCCCCCTTTGCACATCGATGAAGAAATTGATGCGGAAACCGGGCAGGTAACAAAAGCGGGGCAGGATTACTACCTCAAGCCGATGAACTGCCCGATGCATAACTTAATTTTTGCCTCACGCGGCCGTTCCTATCGCGAACTACCATTACGCCTGTTCGAGTTCGGGACGGTTTACCGCTATGAAAAATCCGGCGTCGTTCACGGACTGGCTCGTGCGCGTGGATTCACCCAAGATGACGCCCACATTTATTGCACACGTGAGCAGATGAAGGACGAACTCGAAACCCTTTTGAATTTCGTGCTCGATCTGCTACGTGACTACGGGTTGAACGACTTCTACTTGGAGTTATCGACCAAGGACCCAGAAAAATATATTGGCGATGACGAGGTGTGGGAAGAATCGACGCGCACCCTAGAAGAGGTTGCCACTGCTTCAGGGTTGGAACTGGTGCCCGATCCGGGCGGTGCCGCTTTTTACGGTCCAAAGATCTCCGTCCAGGCACGTGATGCGATCGGCCGTACCTGGCAGATGTCGACCATTCAATTGGACTTCAATTTGCCTGAGCGCTTCGATCTGCAATACACCGCAGCCGATGGTTCACGCCAACGTCCAGTCATGATTCACCGCGCCCTTTTCGGGGCGATCGAACGCTTTTTTGCGATCCTCACCGAACACTATGCCGGTGCCTTTCCCGCATGGCTTGCTCCGGTGCAGGTGCGGTGTATCCCCGTTGCTGACACGTTCGATGACTATCTCAGCCAGATCGCCGCGCAGCTGCGCAATGAAGGAATCCGGGTCGAAATCGACCGGAGTGATGACCGCTTTGGAAAGAAGATCCGTAATGCGGCGAAAGATAAGATTCCCTTTGTCTTAATTGCCGGTGGTGATGATGTCGCTGCCGAGGCGGTTTCATTCCGGTACCGCGGAGGAAAACAGCGCAACCAGGTGCCGGTAGATCAAGCAGTTCGTGAAATTGTTACGGCTGTTCAATCCCGTAAAAATGATGACGACTTCGGTACCTTAGAGAATGACCAGTCCTCATGAGTGACGTGACATTTACCCCACCGGGAATTCCCGACTGCTTCCAACGGTTGTGGACCCCTCATCGGATGGTTTACATCGACGGGGAAAATAAGCCGTCCGACGCTTCAGCCGCAAGCTGTCCTTTTTGCGTCGGTCCTGAGAAACAGGATGCCGAAGCGCTGATTGTCGCGCGCGGTCACCACTGTTTTGCCGTGTTGAATCTCTACCCGTACAACCCTGGTCACCTATTGATCTGTCCCTACCATCACGTGGCAAACTACGTCGAACTTGATCGGGACCAGCGGGTGGAATTTGGGGAAATGACAGCTACTGCGGTGCGAGTCCTCCAACGCGTGAGTAATCCAGATGGTTTCAATATGGGCATGAATCAGGGAGCCGTCGCTGGCGCAGGGATCGCGGCTCATCTCCACCAACACGTCGTACCGCGTTGGGCAGGAGACGCCAACTTTTTCCCCATCATCGCGAAAACCAAAGCTGTGCCACAGGTGCTCGGTGAAACCCGTGATCTCCTGGCTGACGCGTGGGTACAGGAGGGGTAAATGCTCGGCCAGCGCGGACGCGGATTTACCACGGCTGTTTTCGGTCCGGTCGCCAAGCGATTCGTTGCGTGGGGTATTTCACCCAACACCGTAACTATTGTCGGGACTGCCGCCGTGGTTATTGCGGCATTTTCGCTCCTTGCCACCGGTCATTTCATTGCCGGTTCTCTTGGCGTTGGGCTGATTGTTTTCACCGACTCGATCGATGGTCAAATGGCACGCCTTGCAGGAACCTCATCCGCATTCGGTGCGTTTTTGGACTCGACACTCGATCGGATCGCCGATGCGGCAATCTTTCTCGCACTTGCAATCCACCTGTGGCACCGTGATGGTCTATGGTCTGCGTGGGCAATGTGGGCGGCTGTTGCTGCGTTACCGGTCGGCGCGATTGTCTCCTATGCGCGCGCCCGCGCCGAAGCCGCCAATTTTCAGGCAGCGGTCGGAATCGCCGAGCGCAGTGACCGCTTGCTCATTGCGTTGGCGGCGACCTTACTCGTTGGGCTTGGATTGCCAATGTGGGTCTTGGCTGGGGCCCTGAGTTATTTAGTCTTTGCTGGGTTAGTGACGATCACTCAGCGGATTGTCACGGTATTTCGTCAAGCCAGGGAGATGGCATGAACGCGCAG
>JAUNVN010000010.1 GCA_030537655.1 Bowdeniella nasicola
GAACATCGCGCGTAGGAACAGCCACACGGTTAATCCGTGCCCGATTAGCTTTTCCAGCCAGAATTTCAATTTCGACGACGCTCTCACGCCCATGTTCAACCAATTTTGCGCGAATAACTGCCGCATCACAGCCCGCGCGTACCAGTGCGGTATCGGCCGCAACGCGATGGGAGGTAAACGTCGCGAGATATGCGATTGCCTCAACGAGGTTCGTTTTTCCCTGCCCGTTTTTTCCAACGAAGGCATTTACCCCTCGCGCCAGCTGCACCACTTGGTGGTGATAGGAGCGGAAGTTATCGACGGCGAGGTCTGAAATGTACACCGCTACTTATTGCGCAACCCTAATTGGCATGAGCAAGTAACGGAAAGAGGGATCATCGTCACCTTCAGCTGCTTTCTGTCCAGTCAGGACCGCAGGTTTAGCTGGATGAGTGAAGGAGAACCGCACGTAATCGGTGGAAAATGCAGACAGACCTTCTCGCAAATAATCCGGATTGTACGCCGTAACGATCTCTTCACCAACCAGTTCGGCAACCATCGCTTCTGATGCTTGCGCATTTTCTCCCTGTCCGGCATCCAGTGATAATTCCCCGTCAGTGAACGTCAGGCGGATGGGGGCATTGCGTTCAGCAACCAGCGCCATACGTTTGGTTGCCTCAATCAGTGCGGCAGTTTCCACTACCGCGTGTGTGGGGGTGGCATCGGGGAAGAGTCGACGCACCTTGGGATAGTCACCTTCAACCAGTTGACTGGTGGTGTGTTTGCCGCCAGCTTCAAATCCGACGATGGTCATATCCTCGTCATCGTCAATCAGCAGCTGCACATCCGCGCCATCGGTCATCGATTTGGCAACGTCACTAAGGGTACGTGCACGAACCAGCAGGGACGTTTCTGCTTCCGGATTGGTAGGAATCCAGGTGAGTTCACGCATTGCCAGTCGATAGCGATCGGTTGCCAGTAGCGTGACTTTTTCTCCGGAAATTTCCATTAAAACGCCGGTGAGCAACGGCAGGGTTTCATCCCGTGCTGCCGCAATAGTTACCTGGGAGACAGCTTCGGAAAATACATCGGCAGCTATCTGTCCACCAAGCGGTGGCATTTCAGGAAGCGTCGGATAATCTTCCAGTGGCATTGTCGGTAATTCGAAACGCGAGGCGCCACAGGTAAGAACTACTTTTTGTTCCCCAAGCTGCACATCAACCGGTTTTTTCGGCAGTGACTTACAAATATCAGCTAATAACCGCCCAAGTACGAGTACCTCACCGGGAGATTCCACCTCAGCGGGAATTTCACATTTTGCGGAAACTTCATAGTCAAAAGAGGACAGTATCAGGGTGTCACCGTTAGCTTTGATGCGAACTCCAGCGAGCACCGGAACCGCTGGCCGCTGTGGCAGTGACCGCGCCGCCCACGTCACGGCTTCGGTTAACACATCACGTTGCACGCTGAACTTCACGACAACTCTTCCTCTCCACGGACATAGGTCTTACCTAAGAATGACACGAATTTGACGTTGGGACACGTTGCTCCCAGCTGGAGATTTCTCACGATACCCCTTTCATCGAGGTAAGTGAAGTACAACTAGCGTATAGCCTTGTAAATTCTTGATATGTGCAAAGGGTGGTCATATTTCAGGTCGTCCCGGTCACCGTGCGTACCGGTCGACCGTTCGCGAGGTGGGGGTGGAATGATTGTTGTTATTTCTCTTGTTCTTCATCATCATCAGTGATGGGGAAACTGTGCATTCGCAGACTTTATCGCGAGATTGCAACGATTTTCACTGTGCATGGTGTGGGGATTCCACTGTGAACAAGTTAGGCATGCTTGGGGATGAGGCAATCTTGTCAGACAGCTATCCACGGATTTCGTGAAGTTATCCCCGCAGATTGCCACTTATCCACGGGGTGTCCACATCTTCTTGTGAATGACAGGAACAGTGACGTACTTACCGGGGATTTCCCTGCATCGCTTGATTGCGGATTGCATTGGTCAAGTCTTTGACCTGCTGGTAAATCTCGGGGCGCTTTGCCATTTCCTGGGTGATTTTCTTACATGCGTGCATCACGGTGGTGTGATCGCGTGCGAATGCATCCCCAATTTTTGGCAGCGAGAGTTCGGTCAGTTCTCGACATAAATACATTGCAATTTGGCGTGCTGAAACCACGTTGCGTGACCGGTCTTGGCTCCGTAGGGCCTCAATGGGGATATCAAGATGTTGGGCAGTGTGCGTGATGATCATTGATGGGGTGATTTCTTGACCGTGCGGGTCGGTGATGAGATCTTTCAGCACCATTTCTGCCAGTGGCAGGTCAACATTGGTATCAGTGAGGTTGGCAAAAGCAGTGACCCGAATCAGCGCACCTTCCAGTTCGCGAATATTGGTAAAAATGCGGGTGCCAATATATTCCAAGACCTCACCGTCAACAGCGATGCGTTCAGCGGCCGCTTTTTTCCGCAAGATTGCAATACGAGTTTCTAAGTCGGGTGGTTGTACATCGGTCAGCAGCCCAGATTCGAAGCGCGAGACAAGGCGCTCTTCAAATTTGGCGAGCTGTTTTGGCGGCGTATCGGAGGTAATCACAATCTGCTTGCGATCGTTGTGGAGGGCATTGAAGGTGTGGAAGAACTCTTCCATCGTCTGTTCCTTACCGGAAAGGAACTGGATATCATCAATTAACAAGATGTCTACGTTGCGATAGCGCCGTTGGAAAGTTTCGGGTGTTTGATCGCGAATTGAGTTAATGAATTCGTTGGTAAACACCTCGGAGTTGACGTAGGTGACACGAATCCCGTCAAAGAGTTTGCGAGCGTAGTTGCCAATTGCGTGCAACAGGTGGGTTTTACCCAACCCGGATCCGCCGTAAATAAAAAGAGGGTTGTATGTATCAGCTGGAGATTCAGCAACCGCGGTCGCCGCTGCCTGGGCAAATCGGTTTGATGCACCGGTGACAAAACTATCGAAGGTGTATTTCGGATTAAGGCGTGATGGTGGTTTTTCAGATGAATCACTCGGTGGAGCAGTAAATTGGCTAGTCGGTTTGGCCAGTGGTTCACGTTGAGTGATTTCCGGTTGTGGCTCGGCTGGTGCACTGACCGGTGGTTCATCATTGGTGGCAATTGAGTCGAGATCAGGGTTGATCGAAAAGATCAATTGCATTTCCTTACCCAACACGTCTGTCACGGCAGCTGCGAGCTCTTGGCGCATATGGGTTTCAAGGCGGTCACGAACCAGTGAGGAAGGAACTTCAAGGATTAGGTGCTGGTCGGTTTGCCCAGTGGGGCGAGCAAGGAGGACGAACCCCATCGACACACGCGGAAGTTGATAGTGATCCTGCAGTCGCTGGATCACCTCATTCCACAGCACACGTAAATCCATCATTTCCCCCATGTTCTTCTTCACCGCTGGGTGCAACCTACCAGGCCTGGGCCGCCGGGCGGGTTGCGTGAAGTCAAAATCCGATAATAACGATCCACGCACTGCGCGGTTTTTCCCTGTCCCATCTGTGGATAAGAGATGAAAAACCAACGCCGTCGCTCGACACAGTATGCCTTAAAACCAAGTTATCCACATCTTCATCCACAGAATGTGAACAACTGGTCTCAGGAGCAGAATCATGCGAAAGTTGAATGACAATGATGTAATTTCACAGCCCCTTTTTGGCCGGTGTGCACAGATGTTGATAGTTCTTCAAGTTGAGGTTCAAGGTTTTGTGAATCCCCACCGTGTCGTGATTGTGGGTAAGTTCATCACCGCGGGAGTGAGCAAATATTGACCGCATGGGGTGTTCTCGCGTACCGTAAGGTGGCTATCACTTATGAAACCGCACAGATTCGCTCGCGGGCCATAGGTGAAAACGAACCTTGCCACCGGTGAGTGGGTAACTTCAATTACGGGAGAATTGCTATGAGTAAGCGGACGTATCAGCCGAATAATCGCCGTCGCGCAAAAGTCCATGGCTTCCGTGTGCGTATGCGTACGCGTGCTGGCCGTGCAGTGATCGGCGCTCGTCGTCGCAAAGGACGGGCCAAGCTTTCGGCGTAACAGCATTAACGCGTGCTTGGCTCCTCAATGCGGATGCGCAAAGCGGATGATTTCCGCTTTGCCTTTCGCTGTGGAGTGAGCGCTGGTGGACGCTATGTGGTCAGCCACATGGCCCAGGCCGATGATGAACAAATCCTCGTGGGGTTTGTTGTTTCAAAAAAGGTTGGCAACTCCGTTGTCCGACACCGAGTCAAACGGCAGTGTCGACATATTGTGCGCGAGCGTCTGATGGAACTTCCAAAAGGCGCTCGTCTAGTTGTGCGCGCACTTCCGAGTGCTGCGGGCCAGTCGTCTGACCGGTTAACGACCGATATATACGGCACAATTGAACGGACACTGCGAAAATTAACGCGGCGCACCCAGCGAGAGGAGAAGCAATGCAAGTCGGATGGATAACGCGATTGCTTTCCTGGTGTGTGTTGCTGCCGGTTCGTACCTATCAGCGCCTAATTTCTCCACTGCTGCCGGCCTCGTGTAAATTTTATCCTTCTTGCTCGGCCTATGCGGTGATGGCAGTGCAAACCAATGGGCCCATTCGTGGTATCGGACAGGCTACCTGGCGGTTACTACGATGCCATCCGTGGTCTCTAGGCGGCGTAGATTATCCTCCCAATTATCGAACTCCCGTTGAACGCGAAGCCCAACGGGACGTACAAACGACAGCAGAGGCGATGTAATGGGTTGGTTTGACACCCTTTTGTACCCACTGAAGTGGGCTGTGGCCTGGATGATGGTGACACTCCATCACGCATTTGCGGCAATTGGACTCGATTCCAGCTCCGGGTTGGCGTGGGTCTTGGCGATTGTGGGGATGACAATTGTTATCCGGATTCTGCTGATTCCGCTGTTTTTCAAACAGATCAAAGCCCAGCGGGGAATCCAGATCATGCAGCCGGAACTACAAGCGCTGCAAAAAAAATATAAAGGGAAGAAAGATCCCGCATCACGTCAACGCCAGCAACAAGAGATGATGGATCTCTATAAGAAGCACGGTACTAACCCATTTTCATCGTGCATGCCAATTTTGCTGCAGATGCCGGTCTTTTTCGCACTCTTCCGGGTTTTGGCATCACTGCCAATGATTGCCAATGGTACCTACCACTATGACCGGCTAGGTCCGTTAACTGCGTCATTGGCGGAAGAAGCGCAGTCTGCCACCCTGCTTGGTGCGCGGATTTCCGATACCTTCATGCAGACATCCGATCCGGTCGCCAAAGTGGTGACCGTCGTACTGATCGCATTGATGTCGATTACTACCTTCATCACCACCCGCCAGTTAACGATGAAGAATATGTCTGCTCAAGCCCTCGATAACCCGATGGCGAAACAACAGAAGATGATGATGTATCTCTTCCCCGTCATCTTCGCTGTCACGGGCGTGAACTTCCCGATCGGTGTGCTGATTTACTGGACAACCACGAACCTGTGGTCAATGGGGCAGCAATTTTACACAATTCAAAAATACCCAGCTCCCGGCTCGGAAGCTGAAAAGGCGAAGATCGCGAAAGAAAATAAGAAGCGCATTGCGAAGGGTCTTCCCACTATTGAGGAAGAAGAAGAGAAGAAACGCCTAGAAGAAAAATTAAAGCAAGCACCAGGTCAGCGAAAGCAGCCGGTGCGGAAAGATCGTGCTGGTCGCGGCAAAACGACGCGCGAAATTTTACAAGAAGCACAATCCGAAGCTGAACGCGCAGCGGCTGAAGAGGAAGCCGAACGCCGCCGCCAACAACAGCGTGCGCGCGAGCAGTACAACAAACGTACGCGCCAGCGTCAAGCACAAAAGAAGAAAAAGAAGCGTAAGAAGCGTAAGTAACGATTCCGGAAGGAACCACTATGAGTATCGATCCCGACCGGCTGCGAGAGCTGGAAGATGAAGGCGATATTGCGGCGGATTACCTCGAAGAGCTGCTCGATATCGCCGACCTTGACGGAGATATCGACATTGATGTCGAGAATGATCGCGCGTCGGTTTCGATTTTTTCGGACGATGATGGCGATCGGTATTTGCAGGCTCTGGTTGGTGACGATGGCAAGGTACTCGACGCCTTGCAAGAATTGACCCGACTCGCGGTTCACAACAAGACCGGGGAACGTTCGCGCATAATGGTTGATATTGCGCATTTCCGTGCTGAACTGAAGGCGGAACTACAAGAGCTTGGCCGCAGCGCTATTGCTGAAATGCAACGCGATGATCTCGATGAGTATGAGTTTGAAGCGATGAATCCCTTCGAGCGTAAGGTTCTGCATGACGTTGCAGCAGACGCGGGTTACCATTCTGCTTCGGCTGGCCAAGCCCCTGATCGGTATGTGATTTATTCACGCGTTGGTGACGCCGCTGATGAAGTTTTGCAACCCAATGATGCTGACGGTGCGCAGGCTGACGAGTAGTCACGCGACGAGAGACAAAAACCTACATGACACCTCAATCAATGCCGGATATCGTCCGGGAAACATTTCCACATGGCTGGCGGAAACTGGATTTGTATGCCGGGCTACTTGCTGACGAAGGGGAAAAACGCGGACTGATCGGCCCGCGCGAACTTCCGCGATTGTGGTCACGGCATATTTTGAATTGCACGGCGATTAATAATTTTATTCCCACCGACGTGCGGGTGGCCGATGTGGGGAGCGGTGCGGGATTACCGGGAATCGTCCTGGCAGTCACCCGACCGGATTTGCGCATCACTTTGATTGAACCAATGGAACGGCGGATTGAATGGCTAGCTGAAATTGTCGAAATTCTTGATCTGCCTCATGTCGATATCGTTCGGGCGCGGGCTGAAGAAATTCACGGTCACAACACCTTCGATATCGTAACGGCTCGAGCGGTGGCGGCCCTCGACAAATTGATGCGGCTGACCATGCCCCTCATTAATGGCGGTGGTGCACTGATTGCCTTGAAAGGCGAACGCGCACAGCAAGAAGTGGACACCTCGGTGAAAGTACAACGAAAATTTCGTGTTAAAAGCTGTGAAGTCCACACCGTCCCAGCGTTAATCGCAGATGAGCAACCAACACGTGTTGTTGTTGCAACTCGATATTAGCTCATTAAAACAAGCCTTTAACCTAGACATAGCCATTATTCTCGTTTTGTTTCGCTGATCATGTTTCACGTGAAACACAGGTGCGCAATGTTTTATCACGGCCGAGTTCTGACAGCTCACGTGAGTTGGCATGTTTGATTCCTTGTCGTAAGTGATGGCGCTTGGTAAAGGAGCGAAAGGCTACCGCGCGAGGGTTTTGCACATCGAGGCTCACGCGTGTCCCGGAAGGTTCGATACCACTATCGTGGCTTCGCATAGCGATAGACCCGCACTTACATGGATCACTTTGCAGGAATATTGCTGTTATCCCAGGAGAACATTCAATCTCGGTTCGTATCCAGGGAATTCATGTTTCACGTGAAACTATGCGGGGTTGAGTAGTAATGCTCGAATAGCCTTTCCCCCATCGTGCAGTGGTAACGTCTCACACCACGATTGCTGGAGCGCGGTGCACTTGAGACACAAGTCGCGCGGGAACTCATTCAAATGGGCTTCGCACCGATCATCATGTTTCACGTGAAACGTCGAGGTATATTCTCATGCGGTCGTACGTTCAGTTGGCTATCACTACGATCGCAATTGATGCGTAGTGCGAAATTTGCATCGGTTACCAACACACGATGCCAGTGACGTGCGGATCATCGGGAAGATGAACCCAATTAGGATCTACCTGATCCTTAGTTCCCGGAAGATCCATGATGGTATGTACCCAACCTAGCGAGGCCGATCATGTCATGATTCCAATTCAGCTAGCACCACAGATACGGAAAGTTACGTACCATCGTCGGACGCGAGTACCTCGCATTGCTGCGGACAGATGAGCCCGTACACACAATTTTTGGTGGGTGTATTGGGATGGCGTATTTTTGGGGTTGCCGTGAAGGTGCGGTTGCCGCATCAAATGTTAAGGTAACAGAGCTCGTCGGCGTACTATTACCGTCACCCCATGCCCGCCGAATGAGCGCGAGTTCGACAGTAGGGTTTCACGTGAAACACACAATGGCGCGAGCTGCGCAGAGAGAAACCGTTATCGGAAGGCACCGGGGCACGTACCAATCGTTCACCGTGCATCGGCGAACTCTCGCGTCCAGGTGCGGTGGCCGGTATTTGTGATTGGATATGTGGTCACTGTGGTAGGGCAATGTGTTTTGTCCCCAGCACAATGTTTCACGTGAAACATCCCGTCATTTCGTTCGTGAACGAGGGCCGTCAGTCAGCGGATGTTCATGCCGTTAGTATTTGCCAATGCCAGAACGGGACGTGGTAGATTGCGCGCACGTGGTCGCGGCCGTCCCGGGATTCTATTGTGCTGCTCGACCATCGAGCCGCTGTGGATAGTGGCGGAAGGTCTGCCGATGATTGACCACCTTCACAAACGGCGGAGGAAGCCGGATATGTTTCACGTGAAACATTCATTTTGAGTCAGTCATCTCTGCAATATATGTTTGCGCTATCCACAAGAATGGGGATGGAGCAACGACATGAATTTTCGGGTGGATGGCTGTAATAGTTGCGCTGAATGAGAAAGTGTGCCTGTGGATGAAGGTGTGGATAGCTACTATCCAAGGCTACTGGAATGACTGAATTCATCGTAAAAACTGCCGCTGGAAGAACTGTGGATAGTCCTGTGGATAAAACAAATTTGGATAAAGACAGGTAAAATAGGATTCCTATGTCAAGGAGGTTGCCGGTGGCGGACGAGAGAACTCGAGACGCACTTCTCGCATCAATTCAAGGTGAAGAAACGCCGATCGCGAATGAAGTGACCGCGGACTACAAACTGAAGCGGTTATTACGCGGCGCGGTTTTTTCGCCGCCGACGCATACGCGGATTATTACCGTTTCAAACCAAAAAGGTGGTGTTGGGAAAACCACGACAGCCGTGAACATCGCTGCGGCATTAGCCGATGGTGGGCTGCGTGTGCTGGTGATCGATTCGGATCCCCAAGGCAATGCTTCAACAGCACTCGGTGTTCCACATGGTGAAGGTACAACATCGCTGTATGAATGTCTCCTCGATGATGTTCCTATCGCCGAGGCAGTTGTACCTTGTCCGGACTTCGATTCGTTATTTGTCCTGCCAGCCACGATTGATTTGGCCGGTGCTGAAATTGAACTGGTGATGATGGACGATCGGGTTGAGCGACTCGAAGCGGTCCTCCACACTTACTTACGCGAACACTATTACGACTACGTCTTTATTGATTGCCCTCCCAGTCTCGGGTTACTCACCCTCAATGCATTTGTCGCTGCGCGTGAGGTGTTGATTCCCATCCAAACTGAGTATTATGCATTGGAAGGACTCAGTCAGCTGCTTGCGAATATTGAGCGGATCAACACCAGCGTGAATCCGGCATTGCATGTCTCGACTATTGTTCTGACAATGAATGATCGCCGTACGAACCTCGCACGCGAGGTTGCCAGCGAAGTGCGGCGGTACTTCCCACGTGAAACCTTGCAACATACAATTCCGCGATCCGTGCGGATTTCTGAAGCTCCCTCACATGGGAAGACCATTATTACGTATGACAGAAATGGCAGTGGTGCACTCGCTTACCGCGCAGTTGCCCATGAGATTGCCGAACGCGGAAAGGAAATGACAGTCCATGGCTGAAAAACGGCGGGGATTAGGACGCGGAATTGATGCGCTCATTCCGAAAGAGCGTACCAGCGAGCGGCCAAGTGATATTTTCTTTCCGCAACATGTTTCACGTGAAACATCGCAGCACGGCACAGATACCGCTACAAGCTCAGAGCAACAAACTACGGAACGCCAAGCCAGAGTCGCACATAAACGAGCGACACGAGCAAATGGCGCCGGCACCAAGCGGACACCGCCTGTGCGCGGATCCGTGCGGACTGCATCAACTGACGAAGACTTACGTCCAATTCCAGGTCTCAGTGTTGCTGAACTGCCAGTGGATGCCATTGCACCCAACTCAAAACAACCACGGACGATCTTTGATGATGAGGAATTGGAAGAGCTCGCTGCCTCAATCGCGGAAGTCGGCTTGTTACAGCCGATCGTGGTGCGACCGGCAACCGATGCAGACATGCCTGAATATGAATTAGTGATGGGTGAACGCCGGTGGCGTGCGAGCCAACTCGCGCAGAAGGAAACAATTCCGGCGATTATTCGACACACCGACGATAACGACTTACTCCGGGACGCCCTACTCGAGAATCTTCATCGTGTGGACTTGAATCCACTAGAAGAGGCATCGGCCTATCGCCAATTATTGGAAGATTTTGGCTGTACTCAAGATGAACTTGCACGCCGAATTGCGCGCTCCCGGCCACAAATTTCTAACACCCTGCGGCTGTTGAAGCTTCCCCCGCTCGTGCAGCGTCGTGTGGCAGCCGGCGTGCTGAGCGCCGGCCATGCGCGGGCATTGCTCGGTCTTGATGATGCGGCCGCGATGGAACGCCTCGCGCAGCGGATCGTCGCCGAAGGTCTTTCAGTGCGTGCAACCGAAGAGATTATCGCCCTTGGTGATGAACCAATGGCGCCGGAAATGCGACGACGGAAACTTCCTCAACCGGAAAACCCCCAGTTACAAGAACTCGCTGCTCACCTTGCTGATCGTTTTGATACGAAAGTGAAGGTTGCCATGGGACAGCGGAAGGGGCGAATCACGGTAGAGTTCGCCGGGATGGACGATCTCGCACGGATTATGCAGGTACTGGCACCTGATGAAGCAAAACTATTGGACGACAATCCGTCATAACGTCGGTTGCACCGCGGGATCTGAATCCTCGCAGGTCACGGATTTGGATTGTCTGGTGCAAAATACCGTGCCCGCCGATATGTCCGGTTGGCAAGTATTGCCAGTGACGCCATCCTTGTTGCCTAAAGCAGAAAGACAACTCGTGGCTGGTGCGCATCCGGGAGCAGCGTGCACGGTGACTGGATTGCGAGCCGCAGACGCGGCCTCGAAATAACCGCTTCAGCTAGCTAAATCGCGACGCTTGATCAATATTCAAGTCTCACGCGACGAAACGTTTGCTGAAAAAGGAGATCCACGCTCTCGCAGCATCGCGGATCGGGGCGCTGTGTCGCCCTCGCGTTTGTGATTGGCGAGAGTGGGATAGCCGCCGGTGGTCCCTACATGGTGACATGTGGAACTTACGGCTGTGCTGGTCTGTCGCAACGCAAACAGGTTTCTACTTCCCTACGCGTGATGAATGTGCTCGTTACCACGTGACACCGACGACGGTGAGGCCCACACCTGTGTCGAAACCCATCATCCGCATCCTGATCAGCGTGCGCAGCTATCGTCGCCGACGCGTTTTCCGCCCGTGGCCCACGCGGGTTGACCTACGGATGGACGTGGCGCTCGCACGAATCGCGCTGCCTAGCCCGAGTGAGGTATCCCTCGGCTCGATTGTCTCTGCTGATGGGCATTGTTGTAACGTCCGTGGGAATATCAGCGGTCGCAACGTAGGTTCTGGTTGATTTGCTGCCCTGGTTTGAGGTTGGTTGTCCCCCGCCTGAGGCCTACCTAGTCGTGTTCTGGGCGGGCAGCTCGGCCTGCTTCTTCGCGTTGTTGCTGGACTTGTTGGGCATCGCGTAATGCTGCCTCGACGATCTTCCCGTAGATCGCATTGCCCACACTCTTGGCTACCGCTTGGGGGAACAGTGAGGTTTCTGTCATGCCTGGCGCGACGTTGATATCAATGACCCATGGGCGGTCATCTTCATCGATCATCACATCAACGCGGGAGATATGGCGCAGACCGAGGACCTGGTGGACGGCAACCGCGAGTTCCTTGACATTGTTGGCCAGCTCTTCGTGTAGACGTGCCGGGGTGAAATATTCGGTACGACCGGTGTTATAACGCGCATCGTAGTCATAGGGCCCATCAGCAACGATCTCAACCGGGGGCAACGCTTGTGGTTGATTATCAATATCAATCACGGAGATGGCCACTTCTCGTCCCGTAACTGCTCGTTCCAGGAGGGCATAATCCGAATAGGCAAAACAGCTCACCATCGCTGCTGGTAGCTGATCGGGCCCATCAATAACGCTCACACCGAGCGCAGAGCCACCATCATCGGGTTTGACGACCAGTGGGAAGCCAAGTGAGCGCTCAATGGCCGCGAGAATGCCTCGTGCCCCTAACTGCCGAAACAGCGTATGGGGGAGTAAAGCGAATGGCTGGGTGGGAATCCACGACTTTTGTAAGACCGACTTGGCCACCGATTTGCGTGATGCGAGGCGGCAACCATCGGCACTGGTCCCCACATAGGCGACACCGAGCAGTTCCAACAGATCTTGGAGGGAACCATCTTCACCTTCGGCGCCGTGAATTAGTGGCCAGACTACATCGGGTGATTCCCGAGCGATGGTTTCTAAGAGTTTCGTATCCACATCGCCGATCGAGACCTGATAGCCACTGTCTTTTAAAATATTGGCCACACAGTTGCCAGACCGTAGTGACACATCACGTTCGTGAGAGAGCCCACCGGATAGGATCAGCACGTGGGTTTGCTTCGGATCGGTGTTCATCATCGCTCCTTACACCTGATCGGGATGGGGACGGTCAACACCACGACTCGGTGTGTCACCATCGGCTGGTAGTTGGGTACCGAAGAGTTCAATCATCTCCAATTCAGCTTTAATCACGCCGGCCAGACGTTTCACCCCTTCACGGATCGTGTCGGGGGTGGGATAGCAAAAAGACAGCCGCATGTGGTCGCTGCCTTTACCATCAGCATAAAATGCGGTACCTGAAACGTAGGCAACGCGTTTGGTAACCGCTCGGGGCAACATGGCCTTTGCATCGATCCCGGCGGGTAGCGTCACCCAGGTATAGAACCCTCCCGTCGGTTTCGTCCACTGACATTGCGGCAAATATTTTTCCAAGGAGGAGAGCATCGCTTCGCTGCGCTCACGATACTCCTCGCGGTAGCGTTTCACCTGGCTGTACCAATCCCAGGTCTCCAAATACTCGGTGACCGAGAGTTGCGCCAACTGGGAGGGACACAAAATCGCGGACTCGACAGCCAACACCAGTTTTTCTCGGATCGCGTGCGGTGCGGCCGCCCACCCGATGCGATAGCCCGGCCCAAACATTTTTGAAAATGAGCCGAGATAGACCACCCCATCAGGGGAGAGTGATTTCAAAGCCGGCAGCGGATCGGAGTCAAACCCGAGCAGACCGTAGGGATTATCTTCCACGATCAACACGTGGTGCTTATCGCACACGTCGATAATTTCTTGGCGCCGAGCAAGAGAGAGCGAGACCCCCGCGGGGTTGTGATAATTCGGGATCGTGTAGAGGAACTTCACTTTCTTCCCGATTTGATACAGCCGGGTCAGGGTTTCATCCAGTGCCGCTGGAATGAGGCCTTCATCATCCATCGGCGTGTGGACTACTTCGGCTTCGTAGTTGCGAAATACGCCGAGCGCTCCCACATACGATGGTGCTTCAGCGACGATCACATCACCTGGATCAATAAAGATTTGGGTGACCAAATCTAGAGCCTGCTGCGAACCGGTGGTGACGACGACATCGTCGGCATGCTGATGGATCGCGTCATAGCGCATTACTTCTACGATTGCCTCACGCATCTCCACTTCGCCGCGTCCAGAGCCATATTGCAGCGCGCGGGTGCCACGTTCTTTCAGCAATCGGGCGGAAATATCGGCGATATGATCCATCGGCAATGACGACAGATTCGGCATCCCTCCGGCCAGGGAAACCACCTCGGGGCGCGAAGCAACGGCGAATAGGGCGCGAATTTCAGATGAGCGCATCCCGTGAGCGCGCGTGGCATAACTATCGAACCAGGGATCAAGTCGAGTGCCGCGAGAGGGAATAATCACCGCAAGTCCTTTCCACGTCTGTCCTCCAGCATGCCATCTGTGTGCAAACTTTGCTCGGCTACCCGCGGGGATAGCAAAGAAGGAAATCGGCCGCCATTAGGCGGCCGATGATGGTTGAAACTGGTTGCTTACAGGTGCTTTTCGATCAGTGCGAGCAGATCCTTCTTCGGACGTCCCCCAACAATTTCCTCGACAACCTTTCCCCCTTTAAACAGGATGAAGGTCGGGATGGAGACGATACCGTAGTTGCCGGCAGTTTGCGGGTTTTGATCCGTATCGAGCTTGGCAACCTTGAGTGATCCTTGTTTCTCTGCGGCAATCTCATCGATAATTGGAGCCATCATTCGGCATGGTGGACACCAGGTCGCCCAGAAATCCACCAGCACCGGTTGGTCTGACTGCAAGACTTCGGCTAGAAAATTCGCATCGGTGACATTGATTGCATTCGACATTGTTACTCCTGAAGTTTTGGGGGGTTGACTAGTTCCAAGTTTCGGTAGCCGGGCTATCAACGGCAGGGGTGTGATCCATCAGATAGCGCTCTGCATCCAGCGCAGCCGCACACCCGCTGCCAGCAGCGGTAATTGCCTGGCGGTATTGGTGATCGACTACGTCACCGCACGCAAACACCCCGGGCAGATTCGTCGTGGTGCTGGGCGAATCGACACGGATATACCCCTCATCGTCAAGGGTGAGCTGTTCACTGACAATCTCGGTGCGCGGGGCATGTCCGATGGCAATGAACATGCCGGTGGCTGCAATGGTGCGTTCTTCACCAGTATTCGTATCGGCAACGACCACTCCGGCAAGTTTGTTCTCACCTTCCAGGCGGACTACCTGGCTATTCCACGCAAATTCGATCTTTGGATCAGCCATGGCACGATCGGCCATAATTTTGGAGGCTCGCAGCTCATCACGCCGGTGAATGACTGTGACCTTGGAAGCGAAACGGGTGAGGAAGGTCGCTTCTTGCATTGCGGAGTCTCCACCGCCAACGACCACGATTTCCTGGTCGCGAAAGAAGAAGCCGTCACAGGTTGCACACCAGGAAACACCTTTGCCTGATAGCCGCTCTTCATCCGCGATCCCCAGCTTCTTATATTCGCTGCCGAGAGCCAAAATCACCGTGCGGGTAGTCACGGTTTCACCATCATCGGTGGTGAGCTGTTTGACATCACCGGCCAGATCCATCGTGACAATATCCTCATAGCGAATATCGGCACCAAATTTTTCTGCTTGGGCACGCATATTGTCCATCAGATCTGGACCTTGCACCCCATCGGGAAAACCGGGAAAGTTTTCCACATCTGTGGTCGTCATTAACGCACCACCGGCAGTGATTGCGCCGGCGAAGACGACCGGTTTCAGTCCGGCGCGCGCAGCATAAATTGCCGCGGTATATCCTGCCGGACCCGATCCGACCACAACGATATTGTGTTCCGGAGTGCTCATGCATTCCTCACTTCTTTGGATGTAGACAATCAGTTCCTATACCAGCCCAACCATCACTGGGCCGAATCTATTCCCCACCATTCGGTTATGGGATTATTTCAAGACGACTTCCTGTAATTCAACCCGGTTCTTTCCATCGGAGGCCGCCTTTGGTAACGAGGTAAACCACAGGGCGATCTCCTCGGCTTCAACCGCGTCAAAAGTTAATTCGGTGGTCTCACTCATATCGGCTTCTGCCAGGACAGGACCGGCAGCCGGGTCGGCAACATTCGTGGTGACCTGCACATGGCCACCCGTGCCATGCAGGTGCAGAGTAATGGAACTGACCTCAGTTTTCGCAACGAGTTTAATCGCGACCCCGATCCCATCTTTCATCCCATATTCGGGATCAACATAGGATCGCGAACGCCAATAGGTTTCTTGGTCACCGTCAAAAGCGCGAGAGAGCAGCTCGGGATTCTCAGCGCCATCACCTTGCGGGTCAAGTACGTCCATATTGGAAATTTCTGGCGCCGGTTTTTCGGCTTGCTCACCCTCGTCTGCCGCTGGACTCTCCTCGGAGCTTGGAGATTCTTCCGCCGGTGCCACAGGAGCGGTGGGCGTGGGTGCTGGGCGTGATCCACCAGAAGGCAGCAGGTTCACAACCGCGAGGATGAGCGCTATGACCGTGAAGATAACGGCTAGGCCAATGATGAGCGGTGCCGGGTCAATCTTCCGGCGTGAAAGCGGTGTCGACGAATCGTAGGCTTCCACTTCACCGGGCAGACTGAGCTGGTGTTTGCTTGCAAACCCATCGAAACGCTCCACCAGCCCCTCAATCCGGGTGATTGATTCGTCTGCACGCCGCCGCGATGCCGCGCGGGCACGTTCGGCGGCAGTGCGCGCACGTTCGGCGGCGGTAACTGCGGCCGCGGTTGCATTATCGGCGTGGGAGGAAAGCACGACCCGGCGCGTTTGTTTGCCCGGATCTGCCGGCTCAACTACGGAAATATCTGCGCCATCACTCTGCGCGCCCAAGGGTGCCGTGGCAGTTGCCTGATAGTCAGCCTCCGCCGGTAGTTGGGCAGGGGGCGTTGGTTCTGCCAGCGACTTATCAGGGGTGGTTTCTTCTAGGTCATCACCCGTTGCTGCGGTAGGCGCTGCAGCTTGCGAAATGGTAGGAAGGTCAGGCATGACCGCATCCCAACTCGGTGGAGCTTCCCACTGGCTTGCATCAGGTGGTGTCGGCAAGCTGAGCGGCGCGGCTGGTGAGGATTGAGGCGGTGCGGAGGCCGGCTTGCCTGTGGGAGCAAAGCTCGGCGGCATTTCTCGTGGTGCCACCGCGAAACTGTCACTCGATGGAGCATCTTCACGATGAGATGATGCCGGGGGTGTCGTGGCGTCCACACTGTCCGCAGCGGTGGTATCGCGAAGGGGTTCGGCTTCCTTAGGAGTGACCGGTTCGTCGAAGGATGCTGGTTGTTCATCAGCTGTTGTTTCACGCTGATCGCCAGGGGTGGAACCAGTGGCTGTTGTCGCCGGCTCATCTGAGGCCGGTGGTTGCATCCCGGTGACGTCACTGACATGTACCGGGCTACGATCTGGCAGAGTGGTGGGTGGCGTGAAAATCTCGTCAAAGGAACGCGGTGCGTCCAGGGTTCCAAGGAGTTTCGGCTGCCAGGGAGTTGCTGCTGGCTGGTCGTCGGCCACCGAGTCTTGCCCCCGAGGTTCGGGCTGTACGGGTGGCGGTGGCAAAGTCACGGGAGCGGCCGTTTCCCGTGTGGTTGCGTGATCAGCTTGCTCGTCACTGCGCTGCCGACCCTTGCCTGCCCGGGCTTCATCGTTGCGCGCAACTGGCGGCGGTGGAGGTGTGGCTTTCACGGACGGCCATTTTGGTTTGGCCGCAAACAGTGCAATTCCCAGTGGTGCGAAGGCTGCTTCCAAGTCGGTGGGTTTCCACGGAGCAAGCGCTTCAACCACCTCACCGGCATTGCGTGCTTCAGCCAGCGCTTGCGTGCCGGGATTACCGGTGAGCTGCTCCCACAGCTGTTGCAGGTCAGCTGCATCGCGATCAGAGGCCTGCAGCGATCGCTCCACCGCGTCGCCACCATCATCAAATTCAACATTCGCTCCGTCCACACCCAACCCGGCAATCACAATCTTGCCGGACTGGGCAAGACGAATATGGTGGGCGGTGAGCGCCAAATGGTGCTGTCCATGGCGTCTGGCCGTTTCTAAGGCGCCGGCAACTTCACCAACCATCGCACTGGCGCCCTGTTCATCTAACGTCTCGATTTCAGCGAGACTGTGTGCTGGTAGTGGTTCGCATACCACGATCGCGCCGTCATCGAGATATTCAACTTGCACGATTTCAGCGAATCGCTCATCTTGCAGCAGCCAGGCGCGCCGCGCAGCATCAACCACTGTGGCCGCCACATCGCGGTTGGCACAGTGGAAGAGTGCGACGTTTTCACCGAGCACGTCGTCAAAGGCTCGCCACCACTGGCCGAAGCTTACGGGTGGGATATCTTCTGTTGCTATAAGGCGGTAGCGTCCCGCGAGCAATGCACGATCTGGCACGTTCGTTGCGCTGTCCTTCCCGGCGTTGTTGGTCTCGATCTTATTATGCGGGAAATTCTGCTCATTGCGCCTGCCGGTGGGACGCGTGTGGGAATTTGCTGCCGATTTTACTGCCGGCCACGTCATTTTCACTGCCGGAATCGCCCCGCTAGTGTCGTCATCACTCATCCACCCGCTTGGTCCACCCACGCCAATGGGTGTGGATTTCGCACGCGATTGCTCCCGGGTGGGAGGCGCCGCGGATCCGGGACGAACGTTTGTCAGAACCGTACGCACCAGGGCAATCGAGCGAGAAACGAGATAGGCAATATCGTCAACGCCAAGCAGATGCGCCACAACACCGTAGCTCAGGGTCATGATGATCCCGAGAATTGTCACCAGGAGGAGGGCGTGGACGAACGTTTGTGCCGCAGGCGCATCGGTGGGAATCGGAGCGAGACGTTGACCGATCACCGCGAGCGCACTGGCGACAACCCCCGCAACGACAAGTCGTGCCGCCACCCACGCGGTTGCACGGTGATTGAAGTGCGGGAAGATCCGCATTAATCCGAGATAGCCGAGTATGAATCCGATCACCATTGACGCTGTGGTGGAGGCGGCAGCCATCGGCACCCACTGAGCTGGCGGAAGGAATTGCCATCCCAGATAGCACATCACAATTTGTACCAGCGCCATCGGAATGGAATAGAAGAACAGGGTCCGGGCATCTTCGTAGGCGAAAAATACGCGTTGTACCAATGACCACGCCCCTTGGAAGGGGATGCCGATCGCCAGCGGTAGGAGCACAGCTGCCACATTGCGGGCTTCTTCACTGGTCGCCGACGGGAGGACAACATGTGAGATTGGTACCGCAAGTGAGGCAATAGCAGCGGTCATGAAAATGGTGATCGTTGCGGTCACCCGCAGTCCAAGTCCGAAATCGGCACTGACGCCGCGGTGGTCACCACGCGCAGCTTTCGCACTCATCCGCGGGAAGAGCGCGGTGATGATCGAGGTGGTGAACAGTGACTGCGGCAGCATGTAGATTAAAAACGCATTATCGAACGTGTATTTTGCTGGCAGCACCAAATCGAGTTGTGTTGCCGCCCCATTGGCCGCAGCGGCAACGTTTGTGACCGCCAAGAAACCAACCTGACCGACTGCTAGGGCAGCAAAGGACCACAGGGCCATGCGTGAGGCGCCACCCAAGCCGGCCGTGCCAACACGCCAGCGGTAACGAAAACCGGTGCGACGCAGCGAAATGGCGAGCACAATTGCCTGGACTGCGACTCCCAGCGTGGCAAATCCAGCCAGTAGTGCGATCCGACCGGCCGTCCAATCGGCAGGGTCAGCGCCCGAGCCGTCCCGCGCAAACCCAAAGATCCACAGGTAGATCACCAGGCCGATAATCGCGACGATGTTGTTTGCTACCGGCGCCCACATGTAGGGGCCAAAAGACTCTTTCGCATTCAATACCTGACCGAGGAGAGTGTAGATTCCATAGAAGAAAATCTGGGGAATACACCAAAATGCGAAGGCGACTGCCAAGTCAAACCACTGCGGATCCATCTGTGAGGCATACAGCGTTACCAATAGGGCCGAGGCGGCTGTCGCAACCAGGGTGATTCCAAATAGTCCGAGCCCCGCCATGGTGAGCAGCCGATTGACGTAGTCTTCAGAGTTACGGCGCTGGAGTGCACGCACGACCTGTGGCACCAGGACGGCGTTGAGAACGCCACCGGCAAGTAGGTTGTGAATAATGTTCGGAAGTGTATTAGCAACGGCAAATGGGTCGGCCTGCCCGGCGGTTGCGCCGATAGCAGCAACGAGGAGTGCATTGCGCACCAGACCGAGGATCCGGGAGGTAAGCGTGCCAGAAAACATGATTGCCGAGGACCCAGCTAATCCTCTTCTGCTCACCGTTTGTTCTCCTTCACTCGTAAATGGGCCGGTGGGATTTCATAACTGACACGATTGCGGACACGTGCCTTACCGTCGCGGTGGCGGCGGATGGTGCGGATCAATCCAAGAATTATCATGGCCACCAAGATGCCAGCGAAAATCCCGGTTCCTACACTCTCCCAATCGGCACGCACTTGCACTTCGAACGGTTCCGACTCGGTCAGTAACGTGCCACTGTCATCTAGGAGGCGCACATTCATCCACACATTACCCGAACCGACGGCATTGACTGGCAAACGCACGGTCGTGCGTGTATTTCCTTCCAGTACCGCGGTGGTTTCCTCTGGGGATTGCAACCGTGGGTCGCTGGCCTTAAAGGTGACGTGCACTCGAGCATCCGCGGGAAGGGCATTTTGGATGGTGACCGGTATTTCCGTGGTGTCAGCAATCAGGAATACCGATGAGGGAGCCTCGATCTGGATGGCTGCACCAATAGAATCGCCAAGTGTATGGATCTGTTCGATCAGCTCGGTGCGTAACTCCCCCTGCCCAGATAGCGCCGTGGATAACAATCGGCTAACAAGTAGGTTCAGTTCAGTGAGGACCGCATTGGGATTATCCGTGGCTGCGGCAATGGCCTTCACCTCGGTAACCGTGGGGGCAACTCGATCGTAGAGGGGGGTATTCGCGGTTATTGATTCGCGT
>JAUNVN010000011.1:0-10722 GCA_030537655.1 Bowdeniella nasicola
TGGCGCGCTGGTGCAATCGGTGCCATCGTGATCGCAACGACGCTGATGCTGATGCGCGCGATCAACCTTGCTGAGCTTGGTGCCGGACTCCTCCTGATTGCCCACCCGGTGGTTGCCGCGCGCTTCCTCGCCCCGTGGTGCCGCTCCTTAACGGGCAGTGATGATCGTTTCGAGACCAACGGCGATGGCAACCCCAATCAGTAAACACGCAAAGATGAGAGTTAGCGTTGAGTTACGCGCTTTTTGACTGATTGGACCGCCCGCAATCCCCCCTGCGGCCGAACCGATGGTAAATGCGAAAATGATCGGCCAATCGAAATGGATGTCCGCACCCCACCTGGCGCCAAGTCCGGCAGCCGCGGCGATAATCATCACCAGCAGTGAGGTACCGGAGGCTTCTTTCATCGCAAAGGACATCACTAACACGAGCATCGGGACGACTGCGAAACCACCGCCAACCCCAAAAAATCCCGTGAGCAACCCGGTGATGGTCGCCGCACCCACCAGCAGCACAATGCCCCCACCGCTGCGCGCAGCGGCGCTCGCGCGTTTGGGATCACGGTGCTTGGTGTGCAGGTGCGACATATTTTCTATCTGCCTGGTTGCCCGAGCGCGGTTAACCATGAATATCCCAACTACCAGCAGTAGCAGCGCAAAAGTACCGAGCAGTACTTCGGGGCGCACCAGGCGCGAAGCCCACCCTCCAGCGAGTGCCCCAATAGTGGACACCCCACCGAAAATTGCGCCTTCTTTCCAATTCACATCGCCCGCCCGGGCGCGCAGTGGCAGTGACGCAAGTGCGGTAATCCCCACAATGACCAGGGAGGCGGCTGCCGCATCGTGGGGGTCTTGGTGCAATACGTAGACCAGGACCGGTACGGATAAGATTCCCCCACCAGCGCCCAGGGCACCAACGATCACGCCGATGACCACTCCGATCACTCCGGCGGTTAGCATCGCGGTGCACCTCCTCTTCGCTCAGATATTCGCCAACTACTATAGGGCCTAGGAGCGCTGCGACACGATGTGGTGCGAAGCGAAAGGATCAACACATGGCCTTCTTGTTAGCAATCGACCAGGGCACCACCTCGTGTCGCGCGATGGTGGTTGGTGAAGGCGGCACGATCATCTCGGTTGGTCAACGTGAGCACACTCAAATTTTTCCCCGCCCCGGCTGGGTGGAACATGATGCGAATGAGATTTGGCATCATGTTCGTCTCGCAATCGGCCAGGCACTTTCACAAGCCGATGTGAACTATCGCGATATTACTGCGGTGGGGATCACCAATCAGCGTGAAACCACGGTGGTGTGGGATAAAACGACCGGAAAGCCGATCTGTAATGCGATTGTGTGGCAAGATACCCGCACCCAAGCAATCTGTGATGAACTCGCGGCTGATGGCGGCACCAAACGGTTTGCGAAACTCACGGGCCTACCGTTGGCCACCTACTTTTCAGCACCGAAACTGCGGTGGATTCTCGACCATATCCCCGGTGCTAGAGCGCGCGCTGAGGCCGGTGAACTCGCCTTTGGAACCACCGATTCGTGGGTGCTGTGGAATCTGACCGGTGGGGTCAACGGTGGGGTGCACGCAACCGATGTCACCAACGCTTCACGGACGATGCTTCTGGATTTACACACCCTTACCTTCAGCGATGAGCTGTGCGAAGCGTTCGCAATTCCCCCACAACTGCTCCCCGAGGTGCGCCCTTCGCTGTCAACTTTCGGCTATGGCCGTGCCGGTGGGCTGCTGTCGGGCGTGCCGATCACCGGAATTCTTGGCGACCAGCAGGCCGCGACCTTCGGTCAGGGATGTTTCTTACCGGGCGAAGCAAAAAATACCTACGGTACCGGCAGTTTCGTGGTGGTCAACACCGGGGATAGCCCGACATTTTCCGATTCGCTGCTGACCACGGTGTGCTACCAAAAAGCCGGCGAACCGGCGATCTACGCCCTGGAAGGTTCCATTGCGGTAACCGGGTCACTCATCCAGTGGCTGCGCGATAATCTCGGATTCTTTGCTGCCGCAGCCGACGTGGAGGCGCTTGCCGCCAGCGTGGATGATAACGGCGGGGTGGTGATTGTGCCCGCATTTTCCGGGCTGTTCGCCCCGCATTGGCGTCCTGATGCGCGCGGCGCCATCCTTGGACTGACCCGCTATGTCACCAAAGCACACCTGGCGCGCGCCGCCTTGGAATCCACCTGCTACCAAACCCGTGATGTCATCACCGAGGTGCAAACCCACCTCGCGGCGATCGGGGCCCCACCGCTGCGGGAATTACGCGCCGATGGGGGGATGGTGGAAAACTCGCTGCTGATGCAATTTCAAGCCGACATGCTCAACCTTGAGGTCGTGGTGGGGGCCGAACAGGAAAGCACCGCGCTGGGCGCCGCATTTGCAGCCGGGTTGGCATGCGGTTTTTATTCCAGCTATGACGAAATTCGGGCGCTGTGGCGCGAAGGGGCGCGCTTTCACCCCCACATGCACGCTAGTGAACGTGAACGGCTGTACCGGCTGTGGCAAAAAGCCGTGCACCGTTCATGCAACTGGGTGGATGCGGACGTGCGTTAGGGCGCGTTGGTTAGACTAGGGCAAGCATCCGGCAGAAAGCGGGAGGAGAGATGGTGCTCACGCCCTGGTGGTCACTGCTTGCCACCGCCGTTGGTGCCGGTGCGCTGCTGGTCCTTCCCGGCACGCTCATCGCCAAAAGTTGGCAGCTGCCAAACCGCCTCGCCGTTGCCTGCGCCAGCGGTATCACCCTGGCGATCCTCGGCGGGTATTCCCTCCTCGCCCCCGCAATCTCCCTGAGGTGGAACCTGCGTCATGTCCTCACCGTGCTCACGCTGAGCGTGGTGGCTAACGCGATCGTTGCCAAACGCTTCGCCCCGCGGCGCCAACACCGCGGTGAGGGCGCAGATATTCGCTATCTTCTCCCCCTTGGTCTCGCTGTGGTTATCACAACCGTGCTGACCTTTGCGCTCGGCGGCGCCCATCCGCATCTTCCCGCGCAGGCGTGGGATGCGCTCTTTCACCAAAATGCCATTGCGGAGATGGCCCGCAGCCAAAATGCTGATCCGACCACCGCCTTAGCCGCGCTATACCTCGGCCGGCACGTCACCTACCCGACGCTGTGGGATGGGCTCTTCGCGTTATTTCCAACCGGTGCGGTAACCGGATATAACGCCTCGATGATCACCATCGCGCTGGTGTTGACCTGTGCGAGTTGGGCGTGGTTTCGTCTCGGCTCCTCCTCGGTGCTGCTGGCCGCTGGTGGCACCTGGCTGAGTGCGAGTCTGGTCAGTGTCACAACGCTGACCACCCTGGGGGCAACCGCTCCGTATGCGGCTTCACTTGTCGTACTCCTGGGTGCGGCCAGTGGGGTGTATATGCTGAGATTTTCCCCATCGGAGATTGCGCCGGTGCGATGGCCCACCATCATTATCACCGCAATTGCCGCCCTGGGAGCAACACTCACCCACCCGAGTGCAGTCTTTAGTTTGCTGGTCATCTGCGCGCCGGCACTGCTGCCCGCCGCCGGGCGCACAGGTGCCACCTGGTGGCATCGCGGGCTGGGAGCACGCATTGGGCTGATCACCGCGGGTACCTGTTTGCTGCTTGGTGCGGCAGGTGGCGTGTGGGTGGCGCGCGAGAAATTTGCGACCGTGTTTTCCTATCAGCGTGCCGGTGGGAGTGCCATTGCGGCCCTGATGGATTTTCCGCTCGATATTTCCTCACTGAGCACCCATCCGCCAGCCATTAGTTCCCTGGCCATCGTCGGTCTTGGCGTCGTTGTGAGCGCGGGGCTGTATCTGCGTCGCGCTCACCTGCGTACCCCGCTTGCCACCGCGCTACTGATCGCGACAATTATCGCCTTCATCCTCGATATCCTCGCCGCTGGCCCCAACTGGGTGGGGCGAATGCTCGCCGGACCGTGGTATACCCAGCGTGCGCGGCTAACACCACTGGTGTGGATGGCAGCGCTCGGTTTCCTTTCCGCCGTCCTCGCGCGTGTCGCAACCACCCATCCGCCCCGATTCCGCCGCCGGCAAACCGCAGTGATCGCGGTGGTGCTGCTCGGCTTGGCAACCGTGCCGGCGCGCGCCACCCTGGTGGCTCACACCTATGATCCGCACCAGATTTCCTACGGCACGATGCTCACCACCGCGCAGCTCGAGTCGATCCCGAAGCTGGAGGCCGCCTTTCCCTCCCCAACCCGGGTACTGGTCAATCCGGTGGCGGGCGGCGGCTACCTCTTTGCCCTCAGTGACCGGCTTGATCCGGTCTTTAAACAGCTCGGCACCACCGGACCTGCATCCTTATGGCCACTGTCACACCCGGATAACTATCGTGCCAGCCAGGTATGTCAGGCGCTGGAGCGCGCGCAGGTGACACACTATCTGCGCTGGGTTGGTGACGAGGTTAATAATGCGCACTACGGTGCGAAACAGGTTCCTGCCTTCGCTAGCCTTGATGCGCTGCCTGCAGTCCTCGGCCAGCAGCTATCAGCGCCAACGCTTATCGCCGGGTGGCAGGTCTATCGCATTGAGTGTCCACCTGCAGTGCAATAATCGCTGCCCACCGCGCGCGTTAGTTCACCGCCGGTAATCACGCATCATCACCTGCCCTCAGTGCCCGGCTGAGGCAAAGGGCTGGGTCCCTTCGGGAGGCGGGGATATTCCCCGCGGTGCGTTTCCGATAGCGATATCCCCCAGCGGCGCTAGGGTGCGAGCAGTGCGGCGCGGGTGCACGCGGGCATCTTTTGGTGATACGGCACCAGGGTACGGTTGCAGGTGGGAGCTATCTGCCAAAGCTGCACCGCCGTGGGTGACCTTCAGGTCCCGTCATGCGCCTGGCTGGCGTGGTTTGGCAAGAATGTCGAGTAGCTGCGGTGATTAGACTGGGCGCTATGTCCGCCGACACCCTCTTTGAGTTACCCGAAACGGCCCGCAAATATCCGCACCGGGTGGTGCTTCTTGCTGGCCCCTCCGGTGCCGGCAAGTCGCGCCTGCCGCGTATTTTGGGTGTTCCTGCGCTGCATTTGGATGAGTTTTATCGTGATTATGACTATCCGGGAATGCCGCGCCGCCACGGGATGGTTGATTGGGATTCCCCTGCGTGTTGGGATGGGCAGGCCGCACTGGAAACCCTCGTCACGCTCTGCCGGAGCGGCGCTGCTGACGTGCCGGTCTACGATATTCCCACCTCGCAGCGCACCGGTTGGGCGCGCTTGGAACTCGTCGACAGTCCGATTGTGGTGGCCGAAGGGATTTTTGCTGGCGAATTGGTTGCAGGTGCGCGCGCCGCAGGGATTTTAGCCGATGCCCTGTGTTTGGTGCGACCGCGGTTGCACACATTTTATTTCCGGCTGCTACGTGATTTTGCTCAAGCTCGCAAACCCCCGCTGCAGCTGTTGCGCCGCGGTTTTGCGCATCTGCGCGAAGAACCCGAAAAGGTGGCGCGCTGGGTGGCCCAGGGCTGCCGGCCGGTGACACTTACCGAGGCCGGCAGCCGAATTACCGCTCTCAGTGGGTTGGTTTAACCAGCGGGAACATGATGGTTTCACGAATTCCCAGACCGGTGAGGGCCATCAACAACCGGTCGATTCCCATTCCCATCCCACCTGCTGGCGGCATCCCGTATTCCATCGCCTGGAGGAAGTCTTCATCCAAAACCATCGCCTCGGGATCACCCGCAGCCGCCACGAGGGCTTGGTGTTCGAAGCGTTCACGTTGGATTACCGGGTCAACTAGCTCCGAATAGGCGGTTGCCAGTTCGAAACCACGCACGTACAGATCCCATTTTTCAACAACCCCTTCCCGGCTGCGGTGAGCGCGGGTGAGCGGGGAGGTATCGATTGGATAGTGCATCACGAAGGTGGGAGCGTGGAGATGGTCGCCGACGAGGGCTTCCCACACTTCTTCCACAATTTTGCCCGGCGTATGGTGCGGTGCGATCGGCACCTGATGTTTCTCGGCGAGTTTTTCTAGGGTTGCTTGCGGTGTTTGCGGGGTGATGTCACTGCCAACCGCTTCGCTGAGTGATTCATACAGGTCAAGTTCTGCCCAGGTGCCCGACAGGTCGTATTGGCTGCCATCAGCCAGGGTCACAATTTCACTGCCGAAGGCATCGCGAGCGGCCTGTTGCACCAGGTGACGCGTTAGTTCTGCCATCGTGCGATAGTCACCGTAGGCCTGGTAGACCTCAAGCATCGCAAATTCGGGAGCGTGGGATGAATCAGCACCTTCGTTGCGGAAGTTCCGGTTGATTTCGAATACCCGATCAACTCCCCCAACCACGGCGCGTTTCAAATACAGCTCCGGTGCGATCCGTAAGAAGAGCTCGATATCGAAGGCGTTCATGTGGGTGGAAAATGGGCGTGCTGCCGCCCCGCCGTGCAGTACCTGCAGCATGGGGGTTTCCACTTCGATGTAGTCATCAGCATCCAGGGTGTGGCGCAGTGATTTGATCACCGCGGCGCGGGTGCGCACCATTTCGCGTGCCGCCGGGCGGGTAATCAGGTCCACGTACCGCCGCCTGACGCGTTCTTCTTCCGAAAGGCTCACGCGCTCACCGGACTCGGTGGTGAAAGTTTTTGGCAGCGGCCGCAACGCTTTGGAAGCTAACCGCCACTCATCGGCCATAATGGACAGCTCCCCGCGTTTGGAGGAGATCACCTGACCGGAAACAAAGAGGTGGTCACCCAGGTCGGTATCGGCTTTGTATTGTGCCAGGGATTGCTTACCGATCGCACGTTCGGACAGCATCGCCTGCAACTGGCGTCCGTCGCCGTCTTGGAGCATCACAAAACACAGCCGACCGGTGTTGCGTTGGAAAATGATCCTGCCGGCAACCCCGACTACCTCACCGCTTTCATCACCGGCCTGCAGATGTCCGTACTTATCACGCACCTGCGCAATCGTGGCGGTGATGGGGACACTCACCGGGTAGGGATCACGCCCTTCGGCAAGGATCCGCTCACGTTTTTCTCGGCGGATACGTAATTGTTCGGGTTCACTAGGCACAGCAGTATCGGTCATACCTCTAGGGTAACCACTGGGATGTGTCGAACGAAATCAAGATAACTTTGCATACCCCCTGGGGTATATTTTAGGGTGGGGGTATGACGAAAGACACCACTGCTGGATCCGCGGCAACTCCCAGCTTGCAACTCCCACCCACCCAAGCGCGTGCCGCTCGCAACCGGCTCGCGCGCGCCCAGGGCCAACTGGCCGCCGTGATCCGCGCGCTGGATGAGGGGGGCGACTGCCGCCACGTCCTCACCCAGTTGGCCGCCTGTTCGCGCGCACTTGACCGCGCAGGAATCACGCTGCTGTCTGCCGGCATGGAGCAGTGCTACCTCTCGGATTCCTCCGAGGCGGCGAAAGCGGAATTAGAAAAATTATTTTTGTCCTTCGTCTAAGTCGTTTATGCCCCCGAAAACCGGCGGCCTCAAGCGCGTAACCAAAAGGAGAATACCGGTGAATATTGTGGTAATTGGCGGGGTAGCTGGCGGCATGTCCGCAGCGGCCCGCGCCCGGCGGCTCGATGAGCACGCCAATATTATCGTGCTAGAAAAAGGCCCCTACGTTTCTTTCGCGAACTGCGGCCTGCCCTACTATGTGGCCGGAGAAATCACCGACCGTGACCAGCTGCTACTACATACCCCCGCCTCACTCAAGAAGATCCTCAATCTTGATGTGCGGGTAAATGCGGAAGTCATCGCGATTGACCGGCAGCAAAAACGCGTGCGGGTTGCCGGCCCCGATGGGGAATATCACCTCGACTACGATTCGCTGATCTACTCACCGGGCGCGTCGGCTGCCACACCGCCCATTACCGGGCTGGATCACCCGGCAGCACACTGGTTGCGCACCATCGATGAGATGGATGGAATCCTCGCGCGGATGCGAGCGGTTGGTGACAAGCTGCGCGCCACCGTGGTTGGTGCCGGCTTTATCGGTTTGGAAGCAGTGGAAGCTCTCGTCCATCGCGGCGCCGAGGTGACACTCGTGGAGTTCGCCCCCCATGTGCTCCCGCCGCTGGAGGCCGAACAGGCAGAGCTGGTGCAACGTGAACTGCGCGCTCGCGGCGTTCAGGTGAAGGTTGGTACCGCGGTGAAAGCCATCACCGACGTTGATGGCACCGCGCAGTTAGCACTCTCTGATGGCTCACACCTGATGGCCGATCTGGTGGTGCTGTCCACCGGGGTGACACCCAATACCGAACTTGGCGCTGATGCGGGCCTACAGATCGGTGAGCGCGGTGCGCTGGTGGTTGATGGCTATTTGCGTACCAACGATCCGGCAATCTATGCGATGGGTGATGCGGCCCAAATGCGCCAGCAAGTTGGTGACCATGCCCTCCTCGGTCCGGTCCCTCTGGCTGCTTCAGCTAACCGGCACGGGCGGCGGGCTGCCGACGTGATTGTCCGCGGGGTGGAAGGCTCCGCCGATCAGGTTGCCAATGCGGATGCACCCCCGCGGGTGCTCGGTACCGCAATTGTGCGAGTCTTTGGACTTACCGCCGCGATGACCGGGGCGAACCGACGGATGTTGGATGCCCTCGAGGTGGATTACATTACCGCGATCCTCCACCCCGCCGACCATGCCGGCTACTATCCCGGGGCGGAACAGATGCATATCGTTGCGCATTTCGCGAAAGCCGATGGCGCGCTGCTTGGCGCCCAGATTGTTGGCGGCAACGGGGTGGCCAACCGGATCAACGTCTTTGCCACCGCATTGAAGGGCGGCCTGGGGGCCAATGACCTCGCGGATTTGGATCTCGCCTATGCCCCACCGTTTGGCTCGGCGAAAGACCCGGTGAATATGACCGCCTTTGTCGCCCAAAATATTCTCGATAACACGATGCCGGTGTGGTACGCCAACGATGTGGAACAGGTCCTCGACCAGGCCCTGATCCTCGATGTGCGTTCGGCGCGTGAATGTGAAGACGGGATGCTGCCCGGCGCCCTCAATATTGCCCACACCCAGGTGCGCGATCACCTCGATGAGATCCGCGAAGCGGCAGCTGGCCGGTGGATTGCCGTGGTGTGCGCCTCGGGGGTCCGCTCCTATCTCGCCACCCGGATTTTGCGGGGCAATGACCTCGATGCCCGCAACCTTGCCGGCGGGACGCTCACCTTGGATGCCACGCGTCCTGATTGGCGCGAGCTGTAACTGCACCCCCACATATCGCGGTGGCCATCAGCTGTGCTGGTGGCCACCTGCGTGTTGGGGTGGGGTTACCGGTGGGCGGGGCGATCCAAATCGAAATGGCGGTTATCAAGCAGTCGCGCAGCTCCCACCCACGCGGCAAGCACCACGATCACGCGCCGCGTCGTCGCATCGGCAGGCAGGAATGTCTCGGCATCAACGGCGGCAACATAGTCCACCTGAACGCCCGGGGCATCCTCCAATGCGGCTGCCACCTGTGCTTGGATCGCATCGGCACTGGTGAGCGACCCATCGCTCACCCCGGCAGCGGCATCAGCGAGGGCTTGTGACAGTGCCCGAGCGTGAACGCGTTCGCTCGCACTGAGATAGGCGTTGCGTGATGAGCGGGCCACCCCGTCATCATCGCGGGAAATTTCCACCCCGACAATGTCCACCGGGACGTTCAGGTCGCGAACCATTTGGCGAATGAGCGCGAGTTGTTGTGCATCTTTTTCCCCAAAAACTGCGACATCAGCGCCGGTGAGATGCAGCAGTTTCAACACCACCTGTAACACGCCGGCGAAATGGGTGGGGCGGGTCACTCCTTCGTAGCGACCAGCGACCTCACCCGGATCGATGCGCACCAGCGGGGAGCGCGGATACATTTCGTCGTCGCTGGGCGCAAAGACTACGTCCACGCCCGCCTCCCGCAACAGCGCTACGTCGCGATCTAAATCGCGCGGATAGGCATCAAAATCTTCATTGGGAGCAAATTGCAGCGGATTGACATACACGGTGGCAACGACGACCTGGGCGAGCTGGCGTGCGCGGCGCACCAATGCGAGATGACCATCGTGCAGCGCCCCCATGGTCATCACCACCGCGCGTTTCCCCGGGCGGATCGCCAGCGCCGCGCGCAGCTGCGCTACGGTGGTGCACACTTCCATCCGCGGGCGCAGCACCCCGGTGATCTCGGCAAGCTGGCCGTCATTGAGCTGCCTGCGCTCACCACAGCGGTGGGCGGTTGCAAGCGCCAATTGCCGATAGGTCATTGCCACGTCGGCTAAATCCAGGTCGGCAAGGGCGTTGAGATGGGCACGCACGGTGCCGCTATCACCGCGCATAACCGGTCCGGTCAGTGCCCCTTCCCCACTGCGCAGCGCACCGTCGACAGCAGCGAAGACGAGTTGGCGCAGCACCCGCCCGGGATCCATCTCCCCCAGCTGCTCCACGATCCGTCGCGCCTGAGAGATCAGCAGGACCGAATGGTTGGCTGCGTGGGCGAGCGCCGCGTGGTAGGCGGGCCGGTCCGCATTGGCAATTGTCACCGGGCTCGCGCCAATATCGGCGATCAGGGCGTGGGCGAGGGGAAGCATTGCTGCGCTGCAGGTGACTGCGAATGGGCAATCACGCAGGCGCGGCAGATCCAGGGAAGTACCGGTAAAGGTCATCGCGGGATGCAATGCCATGGTGATGGCCCCACGTTCAGCCAGGGGGGCGAGAATATCGGTGCCGTGCGCCCCGCAGGTGTGAGCAACAATCTGTCCGGGAGTGATCACAAGATTTTG
>JAUNVN010000011.1:10732-20140 GCA_030537655.1 Bowdeniella nasicola
CCACCTCGGGCAGGGCATCGTCACTGACCGCAATCAAGATGACTTCCGCGCCGCTCGCAACATCACTGAGATCGGCGATCGGCACATTCGGGAGGAGGGCGTGGACGCGGTCACGGGCCGCGTCACTGCGGGCGGTGATGGCGGTAATGGTGTGACCAACCTGGCGAAATGCGGCCGCCAGGATGGGGCCGACTCGGCCCGATCCGACAATCGCAAGATGCAGCGGGGTGGCACTAGCGGTCAGTTCTGTCGCACTCATAGCCACATTATCGCCGCGATCGCGGGGAAATGCTGTCTTACGCGTCGGGTTTAACTCCAACGCGACGCATCCACTGTTCGGGTCCCTCGCTGGCACGCGCAATCCGGGCACGTTCTGCCTGCTGCCATACCAGCTGTTGGATCCGCGCGGCTGGCAGGTGCTTGGCGACCGGTGTGACTGGGCCGGGCACACTGTGGGCGTGCAGGTTGGCGATCTGCAGCAGTTTTTCGATCGGTCCTTGACTGGCGGCAACCGACTGGATCCGCTCGTGGGGAACGATCGTAGTGGTGCGAGTGAAGAACCCATCGCGCATCACCAGGCAGGTGTTCGTCACACATAGGGCGCGGCGACGATAGGTGAACCAGTCGATCCATTTCACGTGGGTGGGAACATGTTCAAATCCGCGCACCCGCCCCCCTTCGGCAATGGCGGCAGCCAGATCCTGCTGTGGGATTCCCGGATCGGCAATCACCAGCCACACCACCCGCATTGCTTCGGCGAGTGTGCCGACCGGAAGCAAGGTATTTTTCATCGTCGAGGTGGCCGTGGATTCGGAATCGACGTGGCGACCATAGCCGGCGATATTCACCTCAATTCGCCACCACCCAAACGCCCGCCACAACAGTGGTTGGGAGATGGTCACCGCCTGGATTCGCCGCGGCGGGATGGTTTGGGCTCGGGTTTCAAACAGTCCGTGCTGTGAGCGGATCCCATCGGGTGACAGTTGCAAGGTGAAGTTGAACGCGCCGATAAATCGTGACCACGGTAGGCCCACCAATACGAGCAGCAGCGGCAGGCTGGCTCCCACCGCGCCCAGGAAGGCGCTCGGGATGGCAAGGCCGATGATCACGACGGCGGCTACCACCACGATGGCAAGGATGGCGGCCACACCCATCAGCACGCTGGCCAGCAGCCGCCCGGTCGTCACGGTCAGGACATCAATATGTGGGGCGCGCACAAAGTGGGCGCTCGCACTGTCGTCGCCCGGTTTGGAGCCTTCACCTGAGGACGCCTGCTGGAGGACCGTCGTACCGGTGCGCGCTTGCACGCCCGCGGCACGCGCGAGGATTTCGTTGCGGAGCTGTTCGCCCCTGACTTCCTTCACATAGCTGATCTGGACGTTAGATCCCGACCCACCGGCGGTTTGAATATCGATCGCGACCAGTCCAAAAAACCGGGCAAGCAGCGGGCGGACCATATCGACCGCTTGGATCCGATCCAAGCGGGCATAGCGTTGTTTTCGAAATATAATGCCGTGGTGATAGTAGACGGCTTCCTCGCCGATCGCGTAGCGAATATTGCGCCAGGTGAGCCACGAATACAGCCCTGCACTCACCACGATGATCACCACGGTGGCGATAGTGATCAGGGCGATCGCCTGGGCCTGTGACATGTTGGTGCGATCAACCAGGCCGACCTCCCCGAGCAGGTCGAGCAGGTTGGTGGCGATTTGCGAGACGATTGCCAACGTGAAAATCACCAGGTATTTCACCGCCCACACCAGTGGAGTCACCCAGTGGACACGCCGCCAGTTGTCAGCCTCCACCTGGGTCATAGTCCAGCTCGCTGCACTTCGCCGCGGGCGGTGAGGCGTTCGCGCAGCCGCGCGGCCTCATCGGGGTGCACCCCGGGTAGTTTCGCATCGGTTTGAGCCGAGGCGGTATGCAGTTGCACCGTTGCGATGTGGCACCATCTCGCAATTGGGCCTTCGGCAACATCAACGTATTGCATCCGTCCGTAGGGCACGATTGTTAACGTGCGCCACATGATGCCGCGGCGGATGGCGAGCTCATCGTCAGTTTCGGCATATCCAAGAGCGCGAACCTGGCGGGGAATTAACCATCCCAGCCAGCATCCAACCCCAATCACGACGGCGAGAACTCCCCACAGCCAGCGATACCCTGCCAGGATTCCACCGCCGGTGATCACCGCCAGTGGGACCACCACTGCGGCCAGGATGATCAGGCGGGCGCGAATCAGCTCCGGACGTACCGGGGTGAAGGTGAGTCCGGCAATGGTGCACGGATCAGCTGCGGCAGATGGGGACATGAACGGACCTCCAATGTCATGTTCACCCCCATTGAATCATCTCCGCACTTAATCACCTTCATCCTCCTGGATGACCGTGGGACCTCCACGTGGAGGTCCCACGGCGCGTTATGGACGAAGGTTTAGCCGGCCAGCGGATAGCCCTGACCGTCTGTTGTCCACCGCGGTTCTTTCGAGACGAGATACATAATCCCTTCAATCAGTCCCCACAGGCCCGACAGCGGTGAAAGCATGCCGAGGGACACGATCGAAATCAGCAGTTGAGCCACCCCAATTTTGGGGCGACCAACATAAAAGTTGTGGATTCCAAGCGCACCGAGCAAAATGCCAAGCACCCCGGTGACCACCCGTGATTTTTGGCTGACGGGGCCCGGGGATTGCTCCGGTTGGGCCATTGTCGGCTCCACGCCAGACGGTTGGGAATCAGAATTAGAGGAATACGATTGCGGTGTTGTCATGGTTCTCCCTTTAGTTCGCCTACCGTCATTTTAGACTGCTGCAGGACAAACCGCACCGATCGGGGTGGTCATCCACAATTACTTAGGTGGCTGGCGTGTGGCAGATATTGCCGTTGTCATCATCATCGGGTGGGATAACACACCACGATTCGACAAGCATGGCGACACTGGCGAGAATGACCGCCGTCAGCGTTGCCGCCCCGGCAGCCAGGGCATGGTCACGATAGAGCGGGACTGCGAGGTGATGTATCCCAATGACGCTTTGGGCGGTGAAATATCCCGCCAGACTCGCCCCTCCCAGCGCGCAGGTTTTCGCACCGAGGGCGACACGTGCCGCACCGATCGCATCCATGCGGGTGTCGTCTTTTGCCACGTATTTCTTTACTGCCACTCCCGCACGCCACAATCCGAAAGCCACGATGGCCAACACGATTGCATTGGCCCACGAGACCGGCAGTGGCGCGGCTAAACGCGCGTCTATCACCGTGAGGATGACATAGCTGATGGGAGCGATCAGCGCGAACAGGGTTGCCAGGGTGGTCCACGTGGTGCGGTTCACGATGACGGCGCTGCCAATCGCTGTAACCACCAGGCCGGTCGGTGTCCTGCAATATCCACATCGGGCCACAGCTGAGCCAGTGGTTGCAAGACGAAACGCCGCTCGTGCGCACGTGGATGCGGTAGTAAGAGATGCGGTGCGGTGCTGGTCAGTCCCGCAATGGCAATCACATCAATATCTAACACCCTGGCTTGCCACCGCTGGTCACGGATCCGCCCGGCAGTATTTTCGATACGGTGAGCAAGTCGCAAAATATCGTCAGCTGCCAACGTCGTGTTGGCAATTGCCAGCGCATTGACATAGTCGGGCTGCCGGGCCTGACCGGGAGCTAACTGCGCGGTGGTCACTTCCAACTCGCTGGTAACAAGTGGACCGAGGACGGCTTGAAGTTCCTGCAGGGCCCACCGCACCTGTCCGGCGGGGTCGGGCCCCAGGTTCGCTCCCAAGCTCAGAGCAACTTTACGGGGAGCGCGTGCGGGTAAACTCAGCCGGGTGCGCTCAATGGTGATCGTGACATCATCGAAGTCCACCCGCAGCGGTGCTTCGGGTTTATGTACCCGCACGCGAGTACGGGTGATGGCCTGATGGCTGAGCACCTGGCGTGCGATGGTTTCGGCGAGTGTTTCAATCAGGTCAAAGCGACCGAACTCGCCTTGGATAATTCGGGCCACCTGAGTGGCAATCTCCGAATACGACACCGTGTATTCCAACTCATCGGCACTCACCGCTGCGGTGGAGTCCAGCCAATAGGTGAGGTCAACGAGGAAGGATTGGCCATCACGCGCTTCAAAGTCACGCACTCCGTGATAGCCGTGGGCACAAATACCGGTGATGGTAATTTCAGCTTCAGCCATGACGTCCTGCACAGTTGAGTTTATGGGCAATATCGAGCGCGGCGACGGTGGCACCCACATTGTGTACCCGCAGCGCCCACGGGCGTAAGCACGCAAGGTGAGCACTAATGACGGCGGTCGCTAAATCACGATCGCGTGGATCGTCACTGAAAGGACAGGCATGGGCAGCAAGGAAACGTTTACGTGAGACACCCAGCATCACCGGTAACGGCCCCACATCCAGTCCCTGCCCGGCATCGGTCACACTGGCGCCAACGGCGGTGGCCACCCGTGCGCGCAGGGTAGGCAGGTGGCGCAGCAGCTGCCAGTTGTGTTCGGCATTTTTCGCGAATCCAATACCGGGGTCTAAGACGATATTGCGCAGGGACGCCGCCCAGGCAAGGTGAACCCGCCCGGCCAGTTCGTGAGCGACCTCGGCTACCACATTGCGGTAGTTGGCATGGTCGGTCATAGTCGCGGGGGTGGCGCGCCAGTGACCCATAATGTAGTGGGCGTTGGGATAGCGTCCCACCGTGGCATACATTGCCGGATCGGCCAGACCACCGGAGACGTCGTTAATGATCGTCACGCCCAGGTCAAGCATCTCGGCGGCAGTACGAGCGTGGAGTGTGTCAATGGAAATGCGCGCGGGGCTATCCACAAGTTCTTCGACCACCGGTTTAATCCGCGCGATCTCGGTTGCCGCATCGATCCGTGTGGAGCCCGGCCGGGTGGATTCACCGCCGATATCAATAATCGTGGCGCCGGCCGCGATCAGTTCGTGTGCGCGAGCGATTGCCGCGCTAGGGGCGCGGTAACGTCCGCCATCGGAAAACGAATCGGGGGTGATGTTGACAATCCCCATGACCGCGACCGTCATCGTTACCGTTCCGCCATGATCAAGCTCATCGCTTCAGCCCGTGTCGCCGCGTTGCGCATCCGCCCCCGAACTGCCGAGGTGATGGTTCGCGCACCGGGTTTGCGCACCCCGCGCATGGACATGCACAAATGTTCGGCTTCAACCACCACGATCACCCCTTGGGGTTGCAGCCGAGAGACCAGCGAGTCGGCAACGTGGGAGGTGAGTCGTTCTTGGACCTGGGGTCGCCGGGCGTGCCCTTCAACCAGGCGTGCCAGTTTGGAAAGGCCGGTCACCCGCCCGTCGGCATTGGGGATATAGCCAATGTGGGCAACTCCGTGGAAGGGGAGCAGGTGGTGTTCACACATGGAGTACAGCGGGATATCTTTCACCAGGATCATCTCCTCGTGGCCGATATCAAAGACCCGGTCGAGCTCTTCGGCTGGATCGTAGGTCAGGCCCGCGAAAATTTCCGCATAGGCCCGGCTCATCCGCTCGGGGGTGTCACGCAGCCCATCTCGCGTGGGATCTTCTCCAATGGCGACCAGCAGGTCGTAAACCGCTTGGCGCACCCCCTCGGCGTTATAGCGCCCCATCACTGCGCTCCTGGTCCCCCGCAGTGAGCCCGTCGCTGGCATCTGGGCCGATGGAACCGGGCTGGTTACCTCCCTCACCGGCACTGGCCGCCTGGTCAACCGGATTCATCTGGTCTTCACCAGCTGCGGTTTCCGCCGCGGTATCCACCGGCGGGATTGATGATGGTGGCCGGTTGGGGCTCGAACGCCAAATTGGACGTGGATCGCGTTTTTTCACATCGGCAAATACGCGTGCGATTTCTTTTTCATCCAGAGTTTCACGCTCGAGGAGTTCACGAACTAACCGATCGAGAACGTGACGGTATTGGGTGAGGATCTCCCACGCTTCAGTATTGGCATAGTCGAGGAGTTTATGGACTTCGTGGTCGATCTGTTCTGCTGCGCGTTCCGAATAGTCACGTTGGTGACCCATATCGCGTCCCAGGAACGGTTCGGAGTTGGATTCACCGAGTTTGACGGTGCCAAGTCCGGCACTCATCCCATATTGCGTGACCATTTTCCGCGCGATGGCGGTGGCTTTTTCAATATCGTTACTCGCCCCGGTGGTGGGGTCGTGGAAAACGATCTCTTCGGCAACGCGCCCACCCATCGCGTAGGCAAGCTGGTCGAGGAGTTCATTGCGGGTGGTGGAGTAGCGATCTTCGGTGGGCAACACCATCGTGTAGCCAAGGGCGCGTCCCCGCGGCAAAATTGTCACTTAGGTGACCGGATCGGTATAGCGCAGCGCTGCGGCAACCAGTGCGTGGCCGCCTTCGTGGTAGGCAGTGATCTTCTTTTCTTTTTCGTTCATCACTCGGCTGCGTTTTTGCGGTCCGGCAATCACCCGGTCAATGGCTTCATCCAGGGCGCGATTATCAATCAGATCCGCATTGGAACGCGCGGTCAGCAGTGCCGCTTCATTCAGCACATTGGCAAGGTCCGCGCCGGTAAATCCGGGGGTGCGTTTGGCAACCATATCCAAATCGACACTCTCGGCCATCGGTTTGCCTTTGGCGTGGACACGCAAAATTGCGGCACGTCCGAGCAGGTCGGGAGCTTCCACTGCGATCTGACGGTCGAATCGTCCCGGGCGTAAGAGCGCCGGATCGAGGACATCAGGACGGTTGGTTGCGGCAATGAGGATGACCGAGGTGTTGGAATCAAACCCGTCCATTTCCACCAAAAGCTGGTTCAGGGTTTGTTCACGTTCGTCATGTCCCCCACCAAGGCCCGCCCCACGGTGGCGGCCGACCGCATCAATTTCGTCAACGAAAATGATCGACGGGGCGTTTTCTTTCGCCTGTTCGAATAGGTCACGTACCCGGGAGGCCCCAACCCCCACGAACATTTCCACGAATTCGGAGGCCGAAATCGAAAAGAACGGGACATTTGCTTCACCGGCAACCGCGCGCGCCAGCAGGGTTTTTCCCGTCCCGGGAGGACCATAGAGCAAGACACCCTTGGGGATTTTCGCCCCCACGGCACGGAATTTTTTCGGCTCGGCAAGGAATTCGCGAATTTCTTGGAGTTCTTCTACCGCTTCATCCTCCCCGGCGACATCACTGAAGGTGACATCGGGGTTTTCCTTATTGACCATCTTTGCGCGTGACTTAGCAAAGCCCATCGGTCCGCGCATCCCTCCGGAGGAGCGCGCAAGCAGGAACCAGAACAGGCCAATGAGCAGCAGCATTGGCAAGACCACACTCAGCAGTGGCCCCCACCAGCTCGGTTGCGGTACTTCCGAGGTGTAGCCATCTTCCGGATCGGCCGCTTCAACCGCGTCGGCGATCCTCTCACCCTGGGGCTGGACGTAGAAAAACTCCACTTCGGAGGTGGGCTCTCCCTCGCGGCCATCAGCGAGTGTTGGGGTGAAATCTTCGGCGAGTTTCATCCGCACGCGCTGACTGCCCTCGGTGATTTCCACCTCGGTGACCGCTCCATCTTTTTCCAGCAGCTGCAGGCCTTCGGAGGTATCAATGCGCGCGAAGGTTGTCCCGGTGAAATACGACAGCGCAAACCAGCTGCCGATCAATACCAAACCAATCCATATCAGCGGGTTGGCGATCAGCTTTTTCGGGCCGCTCGCCTTTTGGTCTTTCCGACGTTTCGGATCTTGTTCTGGCCGATCAGCTCCACGTTGATTTCGGCGTTGTTCTTGCTCACTCATTGTTTTGTCACGCTATCCAATATCACCAAAGGATGTCCTGCATGTTCGCTCCCAGCGTTGCGGCTGGCTAGGAGCGATACACGTGGGGGGCCAAGGTGCCAATAAATGGGAGGTTACGGTACTTGCCCGCATAGTCCAATCCGTAGCCGACTACGAACTTGTTGGGGATATCGAAACCGCAATATGCGACCTCCACATGGGCTTTGGCCGCGTCGGGTTTGCGCAGCATGGTTGCCACCCGCAAGGAGGCCGGTTCACGTGAGGCCAGGTTTTTTATCAGCCATGACAGCGTCAAACCCGAATCAATAATATCTTCAACAATCAGGACGTGTTTGCCCATCACATCTGCCGATAGGTCTTTCAAAATTCGCACCACCCCGGAGGATTTGGTTCCCGAACCGTAGGAGGAGACAGCCATCCAGTCCATGGTGCAATGGGTGTGCAACCGGCGAGAGAGGTCAGCCATGACCATCACCGCACCGTTGAGCACCCCGACCAGCAAAACCTCTTTACCACGATAATCCCGGTCAATATCGGCAGCCATCTCGTCGAGTTTGTCGTTGAGTTGTTGTTCACTAATTAACACCTCGGCGAGATCATTGCCCATATCTGCTGCGTCCACGGCGTTCTCCTTTGTTGTTGTTGCGACCTTGGAATTTGATTAATCCATCATCACGGCACACGGTGACGGCGTCGGCGCAATATACTGGCCCACGCACTGCATTATCCATCACCAGCCGGTCCATGTCTGCTACCTGCACCGCTAATACCTGGCTGGTGGCGAGTTGTTGGGCACACATGTGTAAGACGCGGGTGCGCACCGCGGCGTGTAAGGGTTGCAATCCAGTGCGGCGCAGCCACACCTTTGCCTTATCCTGATAGACCAATGCGCTATTGCGCGCCGCGATTGCTAGGGTACGCAGCGCATCATCATCGCGGCGCAGCTGGGTGGCGGTGCGGGCAAGGGCGGCAGTGACTCCGGGTCCTAAAATATCAGTCAGCAGTGGCATCACCCGTTCACGCAGGGCAATGCGTTTCAGCGCACTGCCATCGGCGGCACGCCACGGCCCACTGAGCGCATTGGAGGGGTCAATAACCGGCTGCAGGTGCAGCGTCTGACAGATCAGTGCGGTCTCAGCGCGAGTGAGGCTCAGCAGGGGGCGATACCAGATTCCCACCTGCGCGCGCATTCCAGCCAGGGAGCGCGCTCCCGCCCCGCGTGCCAAGGCTAAGAGCACCCCTTCGGCCTGGTCATCTTGGGTGTGGCCAAGCAGTACCGCATCGGCATGGTGATGGTGGGCAGCGCGAGAAAGCGCGCGATAGCGGGCGGTACGTGCCGCAGCTTCGGGTCCCCCATGGCCGCGTCCCTGTGTGCCGCCAGGAACCTGGACCGTGTGGATCTCACCTTTCACCCCCAGCTGGTTGGCCAGCGCGATTGCGTCTCGCGCATCGACATCGGAGTGTGCGCGCAGTTGGTGATCAACCGTCACGGCGCGTAGCTGCCAGGATTTGTGCTTGGCAACAAAGGCGGCAGCAGCCAGCAGGGCGAGGGAGTCTTGTCCGCCTGAAAATGCGACAAGCACCGTGGCCCCATCCGCAAGTGGCAACTCCCGGATCGCTTTGCGAGCACGCGCGAGCGCGGGTAGGAG
>JAUNVN010000012.1 GCA_030537655.1 Bowdeniella nasicola
TATCACTGTGCATTTTGTTTTGGCCGCTATGAAGAAACGCCACCAGAAAAAGCCCGTATTGTGCGCACCGCCGATGGAAGCTGGCACACGCTGGTGGGTGTGGGCGCAGCTGAAATGTATGACACGGTTGCAGAATTTCGGCGAATTCCCAACCTGTTTGAAATCTTGCCGCTCGATTATTGGCAGGCAAATTACAACTACGAGATCCCCACCCAGGTTGCTGCGCGCCGTGATGCCTATTTGGCAACCCCCTCCGGGCGTAAACACGTCCTGGCGGTGGTGCGTGCAAAACTTGCGGCGGCGGGGTTTTCCTCCAAAGAACTTGCAGGGCTGCACGATGTCGAATTGGAAAGCTATGCGGATGCATTCTTTGCTTCTGGACACGATGTGATTGTCGCGCGGCGTCACTACGCCGATGGGGCGCGCACAACCAATGATCTCGCTTCTTCTGGCGCGCTCACCCCCGAGGAACACGGGCACTATATTGCCATGACCGTCGAAACGATGCGTGATCTTTATCGTAAATATCCGCAAGCCAAATACGTTGCCGCCTTCCAAAACTGGTTGCGACCGGCCGGCGCCTCATTTGATCATCTCCACAAGCAGCTGGTGACGATTGATGAGCGCGGTGTCACCGCTGAACGCGAATTGGTCAAGGTGGCAAAAGAACCCGACATTTACCAGCGATTAGCCGTCAACTATGCAATCGCCCACGATTTGGTAGTCGCCGAAAATTCCCATGCCATCGCCTTTGCTGGCTTTGGTCACCGCTTTCCCACCTTAGAGATTTTCTCGAAAGCGAAAGCTAATTTCCCCTGGAAACACCACCCCCACGCAATTCGCGCAATGGCCGATCTCATTCACGCCTGCCACGTGGCAACTGGCCCACAGATCGCGTGCAATGAAGAGTGGTACTACCGTCCCCCGGACACCGAGGTGGCAATGCCGTGGCGAGTGTTAATTAAATGGCGAATCTCCACTCTGGCGGGATTTGAAGGCGGCACCAAAATCAACGTCAATACGATCAGCCCCTACGATCTGCGTCGGCGTGCCCTAACTCGGCTGCACCGTGAACGCGATCGGCTCGCACCGGGGGTGCAGCTTGGCGATGAATGTGATGCCAAACCCAACTGCCTACAATATGAAAAGACAAAAAATTAAGTACCACCCAGCTGTTGTCGGTGGTGGAGAGGGATAACCATGAGCTACCACGCCGCGCCCAATCGTCACGATGTTCTTGGTACGCGCCGCTCAGGCCAGTCCGGATTGGTCCTACCGCTGATCAGTTTGGGCCTGTGGTGGAATTTTGGTGATGACCGCCCCTTAAGTACCCAGCGTGAGATTGTGCTGCATGCTTTTGACCGGGGAATCTTCCATTTTGATCTGGCCAATAACTACGGTCCTCCCGCCGGGGCAGCGGAAGAGAATTTCGGACGGATCTATGCGCGTGATCTCCGCCGTCACCGCCACGAATTGGTGATCTCCACGAAAGCTGGATGGCGAATGTTTCCCGGCCCGCACGGGTTTGGCGGGTCGGCGAAATATTTGCTCGGCTCGCTCGATAATTCCCTTACAGCGATGGGACTGGACTATGTTGATATTTTCTATTCCCACCGCCCCGATGGTGACACCCCGCTGGAAGAAACCTGCCGTGCCCTGGATCAGGCTGTGCGCAGCGGCAAAGCCCGCTACGTTGGCATCTCCTCATATGCACCGCAACAAACCCGGCGCGCCCAAAAGCTGATGCGTGAGCTGGGCACCCCTTTGGTGATCCACCAGCCCTCCTATTCAATGCTTAACCGCTGGATTGAAGATCCCACATTCCCTGCCCCATCAGCGCACCACACCGGTGAGACAACACCTGGTGGTCCGGGGAGTTTACTGCATACCTGTGACGAGCTCGGAATGGGAATGATCGGCTTTTCCCCACTGGCTCAGGGAATGCTGACCAATAAGTATCTCGGTGCCAACCCGCACGCGGCATTGCGTTCATCGCGTGCCGGTGCTTCCCTCCACCGCGAGATGCTCAAACCCGAAGTGCTCACCCAAATCCGTCATCTTCATGAGTTGGCACAGGCACGCGGCCAGTCCCTGGCGCAAATGGCAATCGCATGGGTACTGCGTGATCAGCGGATCACCTCGGCATTGATTGGGGCCTCAAGCGTTGCCCAGCTTGATGATTCCCTGGGTGCGGTTACTCAACTTGAATTTACCGCTGATGAACTGGCCGCTATTGACCGGTATGCGACCGATGCGGGGATTAATATTTGGCGCGAAGCCACCGAAACGCTCAGCCCCTAAAAACGCGCGTGCGTTGGGCTGAGCGGGATATGATTTTCACGCGTGCACACCACGTTCGCTCACCACAACCCGCTTTGCTCAGGCGGGAAGGGAATGTGCCATGTGGGTGACCTTATCGCTGGTAGCGCTCCTTGTCGCAGCGCTGTGTTGGATTGTTGGCGACATGCTTATCGTTGGGTTTGCAAAACCCGACCCGGAAATCTACGGCGAGTTTATTGCCCGCCTGGGTGATGATGCCTATGCCTATCACCTCACCGCTTCGGAGGCGCGATTGCGGTGGGGCGCGTTGATTGCCAACTATTCCACACCGCTCCTGCTTGCCGGACTTTATGCCCACGCGGTGATTGTGCGCCCGTCCTACCTTGGTCTGATCGGCGTGATCATGCTGGGAATTGGGATCACCCTCTCCCCACTTGCCCACGCTGCCTTTTACCCACTGGCCCTAGCGAGCCAACGTGCCTACCACGCCTTCCGCTCCGGCGCTGATGCCAGCGCCGAAATCCTCCATGCGCGTCACCTATTCCGGTTTTTACACTATGCGTGGCTACCGGCGGTGGGCCTTACCTATCTTGGCGGGATTCTCATCGTCATCCCCATAGCCATGGGACATACCGCCTTACCGTGGTGGACAATCCTGTTTGCCCCAATCGTGTGGGTGGTACCCATGGGGCTGCTCACCAAACTGCCCTACCCCGGTAAGCCGCTCCTGGATGGGGCGGCGCTGAATCTCGTCCTGGTGATCTGGGCGAGCGCACTGCTGGTACTTACCCACCTTTATCCGCCTGTGGCTCGGTGATAATCGGGGCGCTAGCCAGGTCATAGCCGACGTGCACCCGCTGGCCGATCAGTTCGGTTGCGCGATCGGAGGTTTGCCCCAACCGCGCAATGGCCTGTTGCTGACCGAGCTGGATTTGCACATCGGTATCACCGCGGCGCGGGCGCACATCAATCACTTCGGCGTGGTGGGTGATCACGTCGCCAGCGGCCGGGTTTGCATCCATATCGTTCACAATGTGCAAGGCACCGGGAGCCAGGGCACGCAGCGCGCCCTGGCGGTCACGTAAAAACGGGCCATAGCCAAGGAAGGCAGCGACTTCGTGGGTGTGCGGGTTATCCCAAACTTCGGCGGGGGTGCCAAACCGCGCGATCTTACCGTCGATCATAATCGCGATCTGGCTGGCCACCGAGAAGGCTTCATCTTGGTCATGGGTGACGTAGATTCCGGTGGCATGGGAGGTATGGAGAATCCGGCGGATCTCGGTGGCGAGATATTCCCGCAGTGACCGATCTAGTGCAGAAAGTGGTTCGTCCAGCAGCAGGAGTCGCGGTTTGGGAGCCAGTGCTCGTGCCAGCGCCACCCGTTGGGCTTGTCCACCCGACAGTTGGGTGACCGCCCGATCGGCATAGTCCGCTAAACCGACGAGCTCGAGCATCTGTGCCACCCGCGCAACGCGCTCATCAGCCGACAGGTGGCGCAGCCCGTAGGCGACATTGCCCGCGACTGTACGGTGGGCGAAAAGCTGACCATCTTGGAACATTAACCCGAAGCCACGTCGATGTACGGGGGTGGTAACCACCGATTCCCCCTCCCAGCGAATATCACCGCTGGCGGGATCTTCCAGTCCGGCAATGGCACGCAACAGGGAGGATTTTCCCGACCCCGAGGGCCCCAGCAGCGCGAGAATATCACCGTGCTCAGCCTGAAGGTTAACGTGGTCAACCGCAACGGTGGTGCCATAGTGCACACTCACGTCACACAGTTGCAGGGCAGTGGTCATAGTTCACTTCCTTCCGGACGGGCGCGCTCCACCACAACCATCACGGCGGCAGCCACCACGGCGAGCATCACTGCCGCAGCCATTGCCATCCCCTGATCGATTGCTGTGGGACGCGAAATCAGCCGGAAAATCACCACCGGTAAGGTGGGATTTCCCGCGCGAGCCAAAAAGGCAGTCGCCCCGAATTCACCCAGTGAAACCGCCAGGGCGAATCCGGCTGCCACCGCGCCAGCGCGCAGCAAATGAGCACCATCAATCGTCGCCAATACCCGCGCTGGACTGGCACCCAACGATGCGGCCGCTTCGCGTTGACGCGGGTCAATCGCGCGTAATACCGGTGCCACCATCCGGACAACAAGAGGGATTGCGACAACGGCCTGGGCGATGGGGACAAGCCAAAATGAGGACCGTAAATCTAACGGCGGCCGGTTGAGGGTGATTAAAAAGCCATATCCGACAGTCACGGCTGATACCCCCAGGGGCAGCATGAAAGCACCATCGAGAATCGCCAGTGCTCGCCGCCCCACCCGGGTGCGTGCGCGTCTTGTCACCACGAGTGCCACCAGCACCCCGATCACCAGGGCAATCACGGCGGCTAGAACCGCAATCGTCATCGACGTGCCTGCCGCCTGCAGGGCACTGACCCGCACCGCACGGGTGGCATGGGCATCGGCGAGGTCTCGATAGTTCGCGAAGGTGAAGGTGCCATCGCGGTGCAGCGAGCGCCATACCAGCGCCGCAATCGGCGTGAGGATGAGCCCGATTACAACGCCAGCGGTGATCACAATGGCGGGCAGGTCCGCGCGCGTGGGCGGGTGGCAGCTCGCATCGGCACGTAAGGCCAGTGCCCGTTCGCTCCGGTGGCGGGCCCGACCCGCCACGAGGAGGGCGGAGGTAATCACCACGAGTTGCACAATGGAGAGCACCGCGGCGGCGCGCAAATCTAGAAATGCCGTGGTGAGTTGGTAGATTTCCGATTCGATTGTGCCCAGGTGGATTCCCCCGAGGATGACCACAATGCCAAATGCGGTGGAACAAAACAAAAAGACAATACTCGCGCCCGCGGCAATTGCCGGCCCCAAAGCGGGCAGTGTGACGGTGAGAAAGGCGCGCAGCGGGCTTGCTCCCAAGGAGCGTGCAGCCTGGACGGTCCGTGGGTCCAAGCGTGCCCACATATTGCCAACGGTTCGCACAATCAGGGAATAGTTAAAAAACACCATTGCGGCGACCACCGCAACCACCGTGCCGTCAAGGTGAAGGAATGCTAACCATCCGCCCGGTGCGAGCAGGGAACGAAATGCGACCCCGACGACGACCGTGGGAAGGACGAAGGGGATTGAGACAAGTCCGCGGATGAACAGTTGGCCGCGAAAGGCTAACCGGTAGAGCACATAGGCACCCGGGATCCCCAGGATCACCGAAATAATCGTGGCACTGGTAGCCATGGCGATGGTCAGCCAAATAATCCGCCAGGTGCGCGCCCGGGAGAAGACCTCCCCAAAGGCGGACAAATCGATGGTGGCGTGTTCTGAAATAAATCCCCGCGCCACCAAATTGGCGGCCGGCCAGGCAAAAAACAGCGCGAGGAAAACCAGTGGAACACCAGCTGCGATGATCCATGCGATCACCGCAGCTGGTGTGATTCGTTGACGATGCACCGATTAGTCAACCACGGTTGCTTGCCATTGGCGCAACCACTGGTCGGCATGTTCGGCAATCGTATCGGTTGGGATCGTCGTGATCTGCTCGGCCAGCGGCCCAAATTTTTCCAGGTCGGCCGGTGCGCTGGCATCGGGGTTGGTGGGATACATGTAGGTCACTTCGCTGATCGCTTCTTGCACCTCAACGCTGAGCATAAATTCCACGAAGGCCTTTGCCGCCGCTTCGTTTTCGCTACCAGCAATCACTCCGGCATATTCCACCTGCCGGTAGCAGGTGTCCATCAGCGCGGCCGTGGTGGTTTCGCTGCCATCGTCACTTACCGAATAGGCAGGTGAGGAGCCATAGGAGACCATCATCGGGTAGGGTCCTTCGCCTTCACCGGCGGAATAGTCCACGCTAAAGGCGTCAGACCACCCCTGGGTGACTTTCATCCCGTTATCACGCAGTTGACTCCAGTAGTCTTGCCACCCGTCTTCACCAAAGTGCTCGATCGTGGCGAGCATGAAGGCCATTCCGGGCGTTGACGAGGTGGGGTTCATCGCGACGAGCAGGTCTCGGTATTCCGCTTTTGTCAGATCCTCAAAAGTCGCGGGGGGTTGCAGCTCCTGCTGTGCAAACCAGGATTTATCAATATTGATACACACATCGCCCTGGTCAATGGGGATCAGCCCCGGTTCGCCATTAAAGTCGAGTTCACTATTGGGTGATTCGATTCCGACATCGGCAATCACCCCTTCACCGGCAAGCCGTGAGGAGACGGTATTGTCCAGGCCATAGACCACATCGCCCAGGGGGCTGTCTTTCGTCAGGACGAGCTTATTTGCCAACTCGCCGCCATCTCCGACCTGTTCGATTGTCACCTCAACCCCTTCTTCGGCTGCGAACTGGTCGAGAAGTTCGTCAGGAAAGTCGAATGATTCGTGCGACAGCACCACGATCGAGGTGTCGTTTGCGGTGTCCTGTTCGCCGTCATTAGTCGGTGTTGAAGTGCTGCAACCAGCTAGTGCCAAGGCGGTTATCGCGGCGATACCGGTGGCGCGCAGCGCGGTGAGATTCATTGATCCTCCTTATCTGGAGGGGCGCGAACGGACATCGCCGTTCGGAAGATTGCGACTCCCTACGCCGGTATGACCCGGTTCAGGTTCAAGGGTCTGCATTCGCACTCTCAGCGCCTCGGTGGCGCTCCCCTGTCTCTCACCGCTAGCTTAGCGGCTAGCAGATAACCCAACAACACGCTCACACGAGCGGGTAAAGAAACGAACGGCTCGCCTGCGTGCAGGCGAGCCGGGAACACAGCCGGGGTGGTTAGGCCATTTGTGGGTCGCGTTCCTTACCGCCATACCACTTCGATGCTCCCGCAAGAGCAAGCTGTTTGGAAAGTCCCATCAACGCGCCGGAAATCACCGCGAAGGTGAGCACTTCGGCCAGGCGCACGCTCGGGTCTTGGGGATCTTCGGGTGGCTGGTGACCGGTGACGGCTTTCCATCCGATCGTTACGACTTTTGAGGCGAGCGCACTGGCGACTGCCATTGAGCCAGCCGACACGAGTTTCCATCCGATATCCACAGCGGGTCCTCCCTGGTTATGTTCAGTTACTGTTCATCATGCCGTATTCCCGGCGTATCTGCCGGTTGAACGTGACGGGAATTATCGCCTTGGTGCTGCGATTGCGCTTCACGGGCCTGCATTGCGGCAATTGCGCGGCGCATATCACGCGAGTATTCGTCAACCAGCAGTGACCAGGTAGGAGCATGTCCGGTTCGGAATCCGGCGCGTGAGGCAAGGTGTGCTGAAATCGGGCTGGTGACCAACACGAATGCAACCACGAGCACCAGCGCCCACACGGTGGTCGGACCGCGCAGATTTAATGCCAGGCCCAACATCAACAGCATCGTCCCGAAGGTTTGGGGTTTGGCGGCGGCGTGCATCCGTTGGAGCAGATCATCAAAACGCAGCAACCCGATGGCGGCAACAAAGACGAAAAATGCGCCAATCAGCATGATGATCGCACCGATCAAACTCGTGAGTGTGCCCGGGTTCATGCCTTCCTCCCGCCGTCGAGTTGGGTGCTAGCCGCGTCGGGATCGTGGACGGGCGCGGCATCGTCATCAAGTTCAACCACCGCATCTGCTTGTTCACTACCGGGGCTGGCTTTTGCTTCTTCCGGATTGTCAATCACCGCAAAGCGGGCAATGGATGTGGTGCCAATAAATCCCACGAGGGCGAGCGCCACGAGCGTGGGAATGAGGTCGAGGCGGTGGGTAAGGGCCGCCCAGACGGCAACCGCACCGATCATCGCGGAGGTCACCACATCCATGGCGACCGCACGGTCCAGCATCGAACGGCCGCGTAACATCCGGATGAGGACAATCCCGACGGCAAGCACGAGGAAGAAGAAACTCAAATATTCCACGCTTCGGGTCAAATATGCGATCAGTTCACCGCTGCGCATGGTTCACCTCCGTGCGTCCAGCCGGGTGGGCGGCAGTGGTCCCGGGTCGATAGTAGGTCGGACCTTGGCAACGCCAGCCGAGGTCATAACCGGCGTCGAGGAGTTCATCATCGCTGGCAATGGCGCGCAGCAGTCGTTCTTCCTGGGCGAGAACCGCCAGGCGAAAATCGGCGAATGCCGCTGCGTCGCCGTCCTTGCCCGCATCTAGCACGTGGGTGTAGAGCACGCCGGAAAATTTCAGGGCTTCAACCGCAACCGAACCCGGCACGAGACTGGTCAAACCCGCGACAGCTGTGAGATACATATCGTTGTGGCTGCGTAGTTCGATGCGCACCACACCTGATCGGGGCTGCCGCCGCGAAAAGCACAGACGCGCCACCTGGAGGGAGGCGATGAGCACATCCCACCAAAACCGCGTGACTAACACGATGATTGCCAAGGGGCGCAGCCGATATTTATGGGTGAGCCGCGGCAGTGGAAACAGGTAAAAAATCGCAAAGGCAATGAGGATCCCCGAGGCCACATTCCCCGCTGAAACCTCCCCCCACAACAGCACCCACACGCAGGTGAGCCACATAACGGTGGAGAAATTCGGAAGACGTGCGCGGCGGTTAGTCATCCTCACCCTCCTCGATTTCATCGGTGGTGGCCGGGGAGGTCCCTGAATCGGGATTGTCCGATTCGGTCACATCGGGAGAGATTCCTTGTCCGCGCTGCCCATCGGGCAGAACTGCCGCCACATAGTAACCCGGCTGTCGTAAATTCGCGGCCGCCGCTTCAGTATATTGCACGAGCCGTCCCGACCCGATGGTGAGCACGAGGGTGAGCGCAACCAGTGCGGTGGCGGCCCCGCGCATTTGTAACGGCAACTCAGCTTCGTCAAGTGCCTCTTCTGCTTGTTGCCAAAATGCCATATTCCATGCTTTCACCACGGCATAGAGAGTCAGCAGGGAGGTCACCAAGGCGCCGGTAATCAGCAGATAGTCCAACGCGCTCCCACGTGCGGCAGCGGCCGATAGGAGTCCAAGTTTGCCAACGAACCCGGTAAATGGCGGAATCCCTGCAAGATTGAGTGCCGGCAGGAGGTAGAGGGTGGCACAAAATGGAATCGCATGAGCCAGGGAGCCAAGCCGCACCAACGAGGTGGTGCCGCCGTAGCGTTCGACCAGGCCAGCAACTAAGAACAGCGCCGTCTGCACAGTAATGTGGTGCACCACGTAGAACACAGCTGCTGCCAGTCCCGCTTGGGAGTTGGTGGAAATCCCCCAGACCATAAATCCAATATGTGACACGAGCGTAAATGAGAGCATGCGCTTCAGGTCATTTTGGGCAATCGCCCCAATAATTCCCACCACCATGGTTAACAGCGCCAGGTAGGCCAGGAGCGTGTCGAGTTCACCACCGGGGAACAGCAGGGTTTCGGTGCGAATAATCGCATATACGCCCACTTTTGTCAGCAAGCCAGCAAAGACGGCTGTCACCGGTGCTGGCGCGGTGGGATAGGAGTCGGGAAGCCAGGCGGACAGGGGGAAGATCGCGGCTTTAATCCCAAACGCTGCCAACAGTGAGAGGTGAATAACCGTGCGGAAGGATGGGTCAAGCCCCTGTAGTCGATCCGATAGGTGGGCAAATGAGACGGTTCCAACCGCCGCATAGATCAGCGCGATTGATAACAGGAACAGCACCGAGGAGACCAGTGAGACCACCACGTAGATCGTTCCTGAGCGGATCCGGTCGCGAGAACCACCAAGGGTGATCAACACGAAAGAGGCGGCCAGCAAAATTTCGAATCCAACATACAGGTTGAATAGGTCACCGGAGAGGAAGGCGTTGGACACCCCCGCCGAGAGCACCAAAAACGTCGGGTAGAACACCGCAACGGGTGCTCCTTCATCTTCATCGGCAACACCTTGGGCACTGGAGTAGATCAGCACGCAGAGCGTAACGGCCAGCGAGATGGTCAGCATCAGTGCGCTGAAGCGATCGACGACCAGGGTGATTCCTACCGGGGCTGCCCAGCTCCCCAAGTCGAGGGCAAGCGCGTGTGAATCCACCACGACGATCAGTGCGATTGCCACGGCCAGTGATAGCGACAGGGCGCTCAGTGCGATGGCGCGCGCCACGCGAGGGTGACGGCCAAGTGCGAGAGAGGCCCCAGCTGACAACAGCGGCAGTAAGACGGGAAGAGGCACCATCCAGGTCATCGGCGCCTCCGATCCGTCTCGCCGTGAATCCCCATGCCACTGCGCGCCGCGGCAGCCGCTCGGCGCGCCGCCGCCTTGGCGGCAGCGAGTTCATCGCCGGTTTCACCGCCGGTGTCATCACGTACGGTGGCGGCATCATCTTCAACGGCCGTACCGTCATCATCTAGGCGGCGGCGGGCAATTGCTTCGCGCAGCGCCCGGTTGGCGATCCGGCGGTCTTCCAGGTCATCTTGTACTTCATCGTGACCATTGAGCTGCCAGGAACGGTAGGCCATCGCCAGCAGGAATGCGGTGATCCCCAAGGTGATCACGATGGAGGTTAACGCAAAAGCCTGGGGGAGAGGATCGGACATTGGCCGGGGATCGGCGCGCCCGATCAGCGGTGGGGAGCCCGCTTTTCCACCGGCTATCAGGATCATCACGTTAATCCCGTTGGAGGCCAGCGATACCCCGATAATGATGCGGGTGAGGCTGCGCTCCAAAATCAGGTACACCCCGATCGCAACCAGCGCGCCGGAGAGAATGATCAACACCAGGGAGGGAGAAATCTCACTCATCGGTTGGCCTCCTCGCGTTGGGGTGATTGAAAGTCGGGGTCTTCTTCGGCGGGAATTTCTTCAGCCCGGCTGGCATCATCGGAAATCAGGGCGGTGGTTGACTCGTCACCTTCACCATCATCGCTGCCTTCCATTTCCGCATGTCGATCAATTTCGGCGCCAAGTGACCGCAAAATGTCGAGTACCAGTCCCACCACCAGCACGTAGACTCCACAGTCAAACAGCAGTGCGGAAGCAAGGTGGACCGGTCCCCAAATTGGCAGGGTGAAGTCAAAGACCGTGGTCTGTAAAATTGTGCCGCCAAAGGCGAGGGGTAATAGTCCCGCCAGGGCCGCTAGGGCAAGCCCGAATCCGAGGACGTGTCCGGCGTGGAAGGGCAGCGCTTCTCCCAGTTCGTAGCGGCCACCGGCCAGGTAGCGCACGATCAGGGCCGTGCCGGCCATCAGTCCCCCGGCAAACCCGCCCCCTGGCTGGTTATGACCAGCGAAGAGCAGGTAGAGGGAGAGCATGATCATCGTGGAGAACACCAGGCGTGAGCCGACTTCAAAGATCACTGATCGGCGCCGTGGGGAGAGGGTTATCGCCCCGTCAAGCCAGGTGCGTCCGCGACCGGGTTGGCGTAAGTACTGCCCGCGTTCTTTCGCTTCGGCAGCGCGCCGCGCGGCGGCGCGGCGGTTGGCTTCGTGCAGTGCGTTAGCCCGGTCGAGGGCCTGGGTGTCCCACACGGCGGAGGTATCGGCACTGCGCACATTGCGTGAGCGATCAACAATGCCGGTGCGGGAACGTAAGAACAGCAAGGAGGCCACACCCGTGGCAGCAACGAGCAGTACCGAGATTTCTCCGAAGGTATCCCAGGCGCGAATATCAACGAGGGTGACGTTGACAATATTGTGGCCGTAGCCAAAGGAGAGGGCCTCTGCGGGGAAGTTTTCTGACACGGGAGCCTGGGTGCGTGCCGAGGTGGCCAGCAATCCTAAGATCGCGACGACCAGCCCACTAAATGCCGCGACCGCGCCGCGGAAATAGCGTGAGGCCCGCAGCGGCCGGTTAGAGAAATAGGCGGGTAGCCGGCGGAGCACAAGGATGAATACGACAAGGGTGACCGTTTCGACCATCACTTGGGTCAGTGCCAAATCGGGGGCACCATGCAGTGCGTAGATCAGGGCGATCCCATAGCCCGATACCCCCAAGAGCAGCACCGCTTTCATGCGGCGGCGGGCGCGTGCTGCGGCAAGCGCCGCGATGATCGTTACCGCCGCAACGGGGATTTGCGCCATGTGGTCGGCACTGCGGATCGGACCGATATGGGGGGCTTGGATTAAGATCACCACCATGATCGCCCCCATCACACTCATCAGCACGGTGGTGAGGTAAATGGGTAGGGAACCGCGGTGGGTCTAGGAGGTCAACGTGGCGGCAAAATTCTCGATTGCCTGCTCACTGCGTCGAAAGGAATGATCCGGATCGGGCAGAAATGCAACCCGACGTTGGAAGGCACTAACGTGGCTGCGCGCGACAAATAGGGCCACTCCCGCAACAATAATGACGCCGGTAATCACCGTCGGCCAGGTCCATCCACCCCACAGCGTCAAATGTCCCGGTGCGCTCAGTAGTCCGCCCGAACCGGTGATCAGCTCCCGATTTGGTGCGCCCGGAGTGGTCAGGGGGTTGGCCGCTGGTATCTGCGCGATTGGTTGTAATCCGGCTTCAACCACACCGGGGACCAGCCCGATCAGAGCCAGAGATGCGAGGAAGATCGGAGGCGTTTGGATCAACGGCGTAATGGCGTGTCCCGGTGGGGTCTCCACCGCGGGTTTACGGGCGAAGGCTCCCCAATAAAATCGCAATCCGTAGGCGAAGGTGAGGATTGAGCCGAGACCGAAGGCCGTAAGTGCCGCCAGGTCACGCACCGATCCGGTTGCCACCTGGTCGACAAGTGCCCCCAGGGCAGCTTCTTTTGCGACATATCCGGCAAAGGGTGGGAGGCCAATCATAGAGGCAGTAGCGATCGCCGCACCGGTTGCCAGCAGCGGTAGTCGTCTGCCCAGTCCTGACAGTTCGCGTAAATCACGCGTCCCAACAGACCAGTCGATCACCCCGACCGTTAAAAATAATGCCGATTTGAACAGGGCGTGGGCCACGATCATTGCACACCCAGCCAACATCATTGCTGGAGTGCCATAGCCAACGATCGCGATCATCATCCCGAGTTGGGAAATGGTGCCAAAGGCGAGGAGCAATTTGATGTCATATTGACGCAGTGCTCGATACCCACCGACGATCATCGTCACCAGTCCCAAACCAAGGACGAGCACCTGCCAGATAGCGGTGGCGGCAAAGGCGGGAGCGAACCGGGCGACCAGGTACACCCCGGCTTTCACCATGGCGGCCGCATGTAGATATGCGGAGACCGGTGTGGGAGCGGCCATTGCGGCCGGTAACCAAAAGTGGGTGGGCACCAGGGCGGATTTGGAGGCCGCACCGATCAGCAGCAGCACGATACAGGCGGTGAGAATGCCGGGTTGGTCCGGTGCGAGTGTCCCGGCGCGCGCCGAGGCGACCAGTTGTGCCAACGATGTGGATCCGCCACGCACGAGCGCGAGCATCACCAATCCGGCGAGCATCGCCAAGCCCCCCATCGTGGTGAGAATGATCGCCTGGTGGGCGGCACGTCGGGAGGCTTGCCGTTCGTGGTGGTGGCCGATCAGTAGGAAGGAAAAGACCGTGGTAGCTTCCCAAAAGACATATAGCGCAATCGTATTATCGGTGGTGACCAACCCGAACATGGCGCCAGCAAAGGCAACAAATACCGCACCGAAACGGCCAAGTGCTGCGGCATGGCGGGCGAAATATGGCGAACAATACACCAGTACGAGTGCTCCCACCCCACTGACCAGCAGCGCCATCACCCAGGAGAGCACATCCAAACGGAAGGTAAAATTCAACCCCAGTTGCGGTATCCAGGTGATCGTTTCGGTCGGAATCTCACCCGCATAGACCTGCGGAAGATGGCTCACTACCCAGATGAATGCGACAGTGGGCACCAGGGCAAGCACCAAGAAGCCCCGCCGTCCAATACGCATGATGAGCGGTGCGAACAGCGCGGCAACAATGTGCGCTAAGAGCAGAAAGGTCACGGTGGCCTTCGTCGTTTCGATCTGATACCCGCAATGCGGGTCTGGTAGCTAGCGCTATTGTATGAGTTCAGTTAACGAGCAGCATCCAGTATCCATCACACCGCAGTGTTCAGACTTGAATTTTTCCGCGCAGGCGACGAGCTCCACATCACGCCCGATAGGATCAAAGTTATGGAGAGCTTTGAGTTAACGCCCGCGCTGGAAGACTACGTGAAAGTCATTTGGGCCGCTTCGGAGTGGGAGGAGCGTTCCTGCACCATTGGTGAACTCGCTCGCCAACTCGGATTTGCCCCCTCCTCGGTATCCGAAACCGTCAAACGGATGGCCTCCTTGGGACTGGTTGATCACCAACCCTACGGCGGGATCACCTTAACCTCGGCTGGCGAACGGGCCGCGGTGGCAATGATTCGCCGCCACCGAATTATCGAAACCTATCTGGTACGTACCTTTGATTACAGCTGGGATGAGGTCCACGATGAGGCCGAACGCCTCGAACATGCCGCCTCCGATCGGCTGATTGACGCGATGGATGCCGCCCTGGGATTCCCGCGCGCCGATCCGCATGGTGATCCGATCCCCCGTGCGGACGGTTCAATCGACGATACCGAACCAAGCTGCAATCTCACCGAGGTTGCCCTTGATACCCCGGCAGTCGTGGTGCGGGTAAATGATGCGGATGCAGAACTGTTGCGCTGGTGCGCAAAAATGGGGATTGCCCCCGGCGCACATATCGAAGTGCGCGACCGACTCACCGGTGCGCAACAGCTTGATGTTGTCGTTGGTGGCCACAATGTGGCAATGTCACACACGGCTGCCGCTGCCGTCTGGGTGGCACCGCTAGATAAGTCGAAATAAGGAGTTTCACCTTCGTGCGCACTGCCCTGCTGGCAATTGCCCTACTTGCCACGATCATTGGCGTCGCGATTTTTGCGCGCGGCCTGTGGCGCATCATCACCACCGTGCGTGCAGGTCATCCCACTGAGGTTGATCGCATCCATCCGGTTGGTAAACGCACATGGTTAACGATCAAAGCGCTCCTTGGCCACGGTCGTTTCCAACATCGTCCGATCATTCGTGTGGCGCACTGGTTGGTGATGGTGAGCTTCCCTATCCTCTTTTTCACGCTGGTCGCCGGCTACGGTCAGCTCCTCTCCCCCGCTTTTGCTCTCCCTGTAATTGGGCATTTTCTTCCGTATGAATGGGCGGTGGAAGCAATTGCGTGGGCGTGCCTGCTCGCCATTATCATCCTGATGGCGGTGCGGATCGCGAATTGGCCACGCACCGTTGATCAGGTGGGCGCACAGCCCGCAACGCCCCTAACAAAACGCTCCTCGCGCTTTTTTGCTTCGGTCCACTGGCACGCCATCTTTGTGGAAGTCATCATCGTGGTGGTCGCGGCAAGCGTGATTATCTTGCGTGCTGGTGAAGCAGCCTGGGGAGCGATTACCGGCGCCAGTTGGGCAACCGCGATGCACTTCCCGCTCACCTGGTGGCTGGCCACCATCATGCAACCGCTGGGGAAGGCCAGTCTTGCTGCCCTAATCATGTGGGTGGCACTGGTGAAAATCCTCACCTCGGTTGCCTGGTTTATTGTGGTTGGCTGCCAACCGACCATGGGGGTTGCTTGGCACCGATTTCTCGCCATCGTCAATGTTTATACCCGTCATCATCTCGACGGCACCGCAGCACTCGGCCCGCTCTCACCAATGATGGCCGGGGGAAAGCCGTTCACCCTGGCGGCTATGGACGATCTTGATGAGGATGTCAGCCTCGGGGTGGGAAGTGCCGCCGATTTTACCTGGAAGGCGCTCCTCGACTTTGCAACCTGTACCGAATGTGGGCGCTGCCAGGACCTGTGCCCCGCGTGGAATACCGGCAAACCCCTCTCCCCGAAGACTCTCATTACCACGCTGCGTGACCACACCGCCGCTGTTTTGCCCCCCGAAGAAACACACGCCGATGTTGACGTTTTCAGTGCTGCCTCGCTACTGATGCCCGACGTGGTCAGTGAAGACGTCCTGTGGTCGTGTACCACCTGCGGAGCATGTGTGGATCAATGCCCCGTTGATATTGAACATATTGACCACGTCATGGGGCTGCGTCGCTACCAGGTATTGATGGAATCTGCATTCCCGCGTGAATTTGCCGGGATGTTCCGGTCGTTAGAATCCAAAGGTAACCCGTGGGGGCAAGCGAGCCGCAAACGGATGGAGTGGGCCAAAGAACTGCCCTTTAGCGTCCTGGAAGCGGGAATTGATATCGAATCGCTCACCGAAGTGGAATACCTGCTATGGGTGGGATGCGCCGGTAGTTTCGACAATCGAGCAAAGAAAACCACCCAGGCTCTTGCCGAACTGCTCCACATTGCGGGGGTGTCTTTCGCAGTTTTGGGAGAAGGGGAATCATGTACCGGTGATCCGGCGCGCCGGGCAGGTAATGAGATTCTCTTCCAAATGCTCGCCGAACAAAATATCGAGGTACTCAACGACCTGGATGCAACCAAGATTGTGGTCTCGTGTGCCCACTGTTTCAATACCATCGGGCGGGAATATCCCGAATTTGGAGGCCACTACGAAGTTGTCCACCACACGCAACTACTCAACCGGTTGGTCCGCGAGGGCAAACTCCGCTTAGCTCCCCCACCAGCCGGGACCGTCACCTACCACGACCCGTGCTACTTGGGCCGGCACAACCAGGTGTACACCCCGCCTCGTGAACTGCTCGATGCCATGGGGTTGGACGTGAAAGAAATGCCACGCAACCGCGAACGGGCGATGTGTTGCGGAGCGGGCGGAGCCCACGCGTGGATGGAAGATAAGCTCGGCAGTCAAATCAACCGGGTGCGCGCAGCTGAAGCCAGCGCTACCGGCGCACAGACCGTGGCAACAGCCTGCCCATTTTGCACGCAGATGCTTGCCGATGGCAGTGCGGCGAATAACGATGACGTCCAGGTTCGTGATGTGGCCACATTGATGCTGGAGGCTGCACGCCGCGCCGAGGATCAGGATTAATGTGGCGCGTTTTGTGACAACTCCACCAAAAACCCATCATCATCACAGATCGCTCCGGGTGCCAGATCCGCAATCGCGACAATGAGGGCTTCAATCACACCGACCACAGCAGTTAACACCTGAGCTGACGAGTCGGTGCCGTGGTAGCGCAGCTGGTAGGTTACCGCTCCGTTAGCCGCCCAGGTGAATGCGGCAATGGCCGGGGGCAGGTACTCTTCAGCATCCACCTCGATCGTGATCAGCCCCTGGGCGCTATCACCGTAAACGCTGTAGGCGCTCATCGTTGTTTCCGCAAGGTGATAGCGGTCAGCATCCGTGAGGGAATCACCGAGATTTGTAAGGAAGTTACTGGCAATTGTGCCCAGCGTATTGGGATCAAGCCATACGGGAGAATAGAGCGTCAGGGCCGGGTTGGTGTGGGGATCACACGGAATCACCACCCCGCCGCTGCGAACCGCACCGTGCAGGCGCCGGGCGGCAGCCACTAAGAATTGCACCGCACGTTCTTCACTACCGGTTAGGGGGGCACTGGCATGGGCATCCCACAGCGGATCGATCCCCGCTAAGGCAGCTGGGAGCCGATCGCCGCGTTCATATGCGGTGTGTGCCGCCCAGGCGATCTCAGCCCACGAGGGTGCGTCCAGTTCATCTCGCAACTGCGCCGGCACTTGATAGGGACCGGAAAAACTCGTCGTCGGATCAATAGCATAGGTGTATTCGTCTTGGCGCAGAGTATTGGGAAATGTGGAATAGATGAGCGCCTGAAAATCTTCGGCGGTCACATCTGCGGGCAGCAACAGCAGGTGATGGTTTTCAGCTGCCGCTGACAAGATGAGATCACTCATCGAGATGCGCTGGGACCTGCACGCGGTGGAAACCCAGGTGTGAGCGTGATGCGGTCGGACCGCGCTGACCTTGGTAGCGGGAACCGTGCGCCCCCTTCCCATAGGGTCGCTCAGCCGGTGAAGTACAGCGGAAGAAACACAGCTGACCAATTTTCATTCCCGGGTAGAGCAAAATTGGCATAGTTGCAGTGTTCGACAGTTCCAACGTGACATGGCCGGTAAATCCCGGATCAATAAACCCGGCGGTGGAATGGGTTAGCAACCCGAGACGTCCCAGGGAGCTCTTACCTTCCAGCCGCGCGGCAATATCGTCAGCAAGACTCACACGTTCAAAGGTGGAACCGAGCACAAACTCGCCCGGGTGCAGCACAAAGGGGTCATGTTCACCGGCATCAATCAGCCGGGTGAGACCATCTTGTTGCGCAGCTGGATCAATCACCGCATATTTGTGGTTATCAAAGAGACGGAAAAACCGGTCGAGACGAACATCAATCGAGGCGGGTTGCACCATCGCCTGATCAAGAGGATCAAGTCGGATCCGCCCGGCATCAAGTTCGGCATGAATGTCACGATCTGAAAGCAGCACCCTTCGATTGTGCCAGGAGTAGGACCGCTAGGGCTACAGATGTCCACTCCAAGGGCGCCAGCCAAGCCTTTCGCTTATGGTCCGTGATGCTGATCAGTGCACGGGCTGGTCTCACTTGCGGGTTGCCCATGGCAGGTATTTCTCCTGCCACAAAGTCCTCCAACTCCCTGGTGCAAGATGATCAACGTCACCAGGCACTTTCTGGACAAGGGCCCTCTCCGTGAACGAAGCCGGCCTGGCACCGCAACGAGCTGGGATCAGCGTGCTGACAGTATTGTGTCAACGTTGTCACCAGCGTCTGTGGGATCCACATAGTCTCGCGCCACAAAAGTCACCCCGCCAGCTTCCCAGCTCGATGCGCCACCAGAGGCACACAGACAAACCCGCGGAGAAAAAATGGCGGCATCGTGCATGAATTGGGTTCACCTCGTTTATCGTGATCGCAGCGATAAGCGGGGCAACAAAGGACAGCAAAACACCGGCGATGCCGCCACCGACGCCTACGACCACGACGCCTGCGCGAGAGCGCACATACCGGCCACCACTTCAGCAAGCGCTTTTCCACCCGCAGCAGCACACGTTTTTGCGGAATATCGCACGGCCCTTCGGGCGGCAGAAGACCATTTGGTTTCGGAGGCTGGTGTTTTGACCCGCTCGGCAGTACGTACGAAGAACAGTTTTCGCTCGACCCAGCACAATATGTGGCGGGAGGTGTAAAGACCACCGGGAAAGAAAATGCGCTGTGCTTAGCGAAGAGATATGCATGAGAAATATCCACGTCGTCGCGAGCTCTCTATTACCAACTCGTTTCGCAATACGGCAAAACATCCACTGCTGCCCCCGTGGGCGATAACTAACCTGGATAACTACCGATCAGCGCATGTCTGCGGCCACCCGCGCCAGGTGTGCATCACGCACAACAATCAGCACCGGTAGTAGGCCTATTGCCGAGACAAGCAGCGGCTGACACATCCGGGTTCTCACGCGCGGCAACCCGCCGCGAACGGTAGTCGCACACCTCCCTTTTCGATTCCACTAACGTGGTGTGAGGATTTTACCTTGCGCAAAGCCGATGCCTTATCGCAGCGTTGAGTGACAACCGTGTGGCATGGTGACTGGACTCGCGCTATACTTCTTGAGCCGAGGTTTGCTCGGCGTGCGGGTGTAGTTCAATGGTAGAACTCCAGCTTCCCAAGCTGGTAGCGCGGGTTCGATTCCCGTCACCCGCTCCACTAAGACGCTCATTTTGATACAAACCCCGGTGGCAGGTCAGGATGGGTGTTTTCGCTTGATATCACGGTTATTTGGCGGTTGGCAGGTGCTCGAAGTGGTCACCCGGAAGCAGGCGTGACGCCGGTCGAGCGCTTGTTGTGGAGGCTCTGACGGCCGGCTCGCCGGTGCTGGGAGGGTATCCGCCAAATTGTTTAGCTGGCGCCAAAAGGTTTGTCGGGCGTATCAGTTTGATACAAGCCCGCGCTGAGCAGGTTGATCCAAATGAGGATGAGTAATGGTCTTTAAAACAGACCGTTTGATTTTACGTCCTTGGACAGAAGAAGATGCTGAGGA
>JAUNVN010000211.1 GCA_030537655.1 Bowdeniella nasicola
TCCGTGATGGCGAGGGCGAACGGATGGTCGGACAGTATCCCGATGTGCCCACCGAAGAGGCGCTAAAATTCTACGTCCAACGGTTCCTTGACCTGGAAGCTGAAGTCGCGTTGGCCGAAAGCCGGATGCCGCAATTACCTGGCGGCGACGTTGATAAATTGATCGCAACGCTGCGCCAATCGGTTGCCGCGCCGGCAGCGGTTGGTGACTTGGAGAGTTTACGCAAACGGGTGGAGGCGCTGGCCGTTGCCGGTGAAGAACGCAAGGCGATCGCTCAGCGGGAACGAGAAGAAGCGAAAGCCGCTGCGGTGGCCGAACGCGAAGCCATTGTCCAGCAGGTTGAAGAAATTGCTGATCGTGATCCTCAGCGGGTGCAATGGCGCCAAAGTGGGCAACAGATCCGTGACCTCTTGGAAGAATGGAAGGCCGCGCAACGACGCGGACCTCGTTTAGATCGAGCGGTTGAAGATGCACTGTGGAAACGTTTCTCCCAGGCTCGCACCAGCTTTGATCGCAAGCGCCGCCAGTTCTTCAATGAACTTGACGCACGCCAAAAAGAAGCGAAGGCGAAAAAAGAGGCGTTGATTGAACGCGCCGAAGCGATGAATACTTCTACTGACTGGGGTCGCACCACGGTGGCATACCGTCAGTTGATGGATGAGTGGAAAGCCGCTGGAAGGGCGCATCGAAAAGAAGATGATGCTCTTTGGAAACGTTTTCGTGCCGCACAGCAGGTGTTTTTCGATGCCCGCAAGATTGCCAATGAGCAAACCGATGCGGAGCAACAAGAAAACCTGCGCCTGAAACGCGAACTGTGCGACCAAGCTGAAGCACTGCTGCCAATTACCGATCCTGACGCGGCCAGAACGCAGCTACGTCCGCTCCAAGAAGCGTGGGAAAATATCGGTTTTGTTCCACGCAAGTCGATGAATGAAGTCGAAGGACGTATGCGTGCGGTCGAAGATGCCATCCGCAAAGTCGAGGCTGAACAGTGGCGACAAAGTGATCCGGAAGTGCAAGCGCGTCGCTCCTCACTGGCAACCCAGATTGAGGCCGCACTTGAAAAACTCGATTCGCAGATCGCCAAAGCACAGGCGGCTGGAAACGAAACCAAGGTCGCAAAATTGCAAGATGAACGCCAAGCTAAACAAGCCTGGCTTGATCAAATCTCCTAGCGCCAGTCACGGGGTGTGAACTAAAGCTGCGGGCGGGCAAAATGTGTGGATAACCGCGGGACACCGCAAAAACGTGGTGTGCTACCAGGTATGGAAGACCTTTCCCGCCTCCTGCCCCGTCAGGCACCCACTGCGGTAATCGACCCGCTCTTAGAACCGCACCAGTGGTGGTATCTACGCGACCTTCCCGAGCTGGAAGACCAGCGACGAGATCCCGCGTTTCGTGTCCGCGAACAAAGCCGTAATCTCGATGGTGATATTTGTTTCGCGTTGTATACCGCTGCCTATATTTGGGGTGGTCCGCGGCCAGTACGTACCTACACCATCAAACTATCGCGCGAAGTCGATGACACCGTGCCGGTACGATCCCTGGGATTACGTGCCGGCGACATCACTCAGATCGGGCACTGTTGGGTGACCACACCGGTACGCACAATGATTGACCTATTGGCCCACGACCTTCCCGACAGTGCCCAACGGATTGTTGACATGCGCGCGCACCTGCCAGTCAGACAGGCGATCGCGGCGCTTGAACACCGTCCCATCGAGTGGCAGACCCGCGCGGAAATGATCGCGCTATTGCAGGCATTAGGTTAATGCTGTGGAGCTGTCGACTTGCGTTTGCGTTTGCCACCACCGGGGCGGACCCGCTCGGCCTCATAGACACCATCAACCGATTTGATGGCGTTGAGGAGATGGTTCATATGTTTGGCATCTGCAAGCTCAAACACAAACCGCAGCACAGCGAGGCGGTCCCGGTTTGTACTCGACGTCGCCGAGTGAATATTCACGCGGTTTTCACTCAAAATATGCGTAATATCGTTCAGCAGGCCAGCGCGGTCAATTGCCTTGACGTGGACCTGTACGAGGAACAGACCTTGATGATGTTTACTCCAGCGGACCTTGACAATTCGGTCGGGCTGGTTGCGGAGATGGGCGACATTATTACACGCCACATTGTGAACCGAAATTCCTGAACCGCGCGTGACGAATCCGATAATTTCATCACCGGGAACTGGCGTGCAGCAACGCGCGAGTTTCACCCAGGCTTCCCCAGGTGCCATCCCTTCGACAATAATGTTCGGATCATCAGGTGAGGGTTTACGATCGCTGGTCTCCCCCGGGATTGTCGCCTCGGCGAGATCCTCTTCCGCACCGTCATCGCCGCCGAGCATCTCAATCAATTGGCGCACCACATGAGCGGGAGAAATATGGTGCTCACCGATTGCGGCATACAGCGCCGAAACATCGGCGTAACGCAGCGAATCGGCAAGTGATGTGAGCGTCTGGTGATTCATCAGCCGCTGGATCGGTAAATTCTGTTTCCGCATTGCTTTGGCGATCAATGCCTTACCATTCTCAACGGCTTCTTCGCGGCGTTCTTTGGAAAACCACGCACGGATCTTATTTCGAGCG
>JAUNVN010000212.1 GCA_030537655.1 Bowdeniella nasicola
GGTCTCGAAGCGGAAGCCCATCCCCCGCACGGTGGAAATATAGTGGGGGTTATTCGCGTCATCGCCGAGTTTACGGCGAAGCCATGAGACATGCATATCCAGCGTTTTGGTTGAACCGCTCGGATCGGTTCCCCAAACTTCACGCATCAGCGCATCTCGTTCAACAACGACACCCGCATCGCGTACGAGCACGCGCAGCAGTTCGAATTCTTTTGCGGTCAGTTGTAATTCGCGCTGTCCTTGGAATGCACGGTGCGCCCCCACGTCGACCCGTACGTCTTGAGCAGTCAGTTCATCTTCGTCGGTCAGATCGCCGTGGGAACGGCGCAGCAGGGCACGTACCCGGGCGAGAAGTTCAGCAAGGCGAAACGGTTTGGTGACATAGTCATCGGCACCAGCATCAAGCCCAACGACCAAATCGACTTCGTCAGCGCGAGCCGTGAGAACCAAAATCGGGGTTGTTAACCCCTGATTGCGGATCCACCGAGCCACGTCAAGGCCATCCATGTCGGGTAGCCCAAGGTCGAGTACCACCAGATCGGTATCAGCAATATCATCGATCGCTGCCTGCCCGGTGCCATGGTGGCGAACTTGGTAGCCTTCACGCGCAAATGCACGGGCTAAGGGCTCAGCGATCGCGGGATCGTCTTCAACAAGGAGCACGTTAGTCACGTGACCTATGCTACACGGAAAGTTCAAGAATTGGTCAATACCGTCATGCGATGTTGCCCACCGTCTGTAGCGATAACCGACTAATCATCGTCACTTAGACGACGTTCGAGTTGGACCGGGGTGATCGTTCCCAGTCCGTGCACCTGCCGCAAAGGCAGATGGGTAAGTACATAGTCGTCACGCACATCGCTAGTGGCCAGCAGTGCCGCTGACCTTTCATCCATCACCACGGTTGCTGGCTCGGCAATATCGCACAGTCTGGAGGCAACGTTGACGATGGGACCAAAGATATCGCCTGAGTGCGAAACTACGCGGCCGTGGACAAGCGAGGCCCGCACTGGTAGCAGGCGCGGATCTGCCCGCAGCGCTTCCATCAGATTTGTCACAATCGCCGCACCGGTCGGCAGATCATCCGCAATGTAGAGCACCGCATCACCGATGGTTTTCACAATCCGACCCCCGAGGGTAGTGATCACATCGCGGCAGGTGAATTCAAAACCTTGGACAAGCTCACTGAGCTGAGCGACATTCATTTCCAATGATCTGGACGTGTAGGAGACCATATCGACAAATCCGAGGGCGCGCACCAGTGGGAGTTCATCATCGAGTGCATCGGCGCGCCGCTCGCCGACTTCCGCATCGATACGTAGGGCGAGCGCCGCAAGTTGCCGCCGCCATGCGTAGGCGAGTTGTTCGGTCAGCAATTCGTAATCGTCTGAGATTCGCGAGAGGATCAGCAGCCGGGCGGAGGTGTCATCAAGGTGGAGTCTGCGCGCCGCGTCATCAACCAGCGCTTCGATTTGCCACAGGACGAGCCGGTCAGTGATATGTGATTCAGCGCGTAATAGTGATACGGCCGTGCGTTCATCAATCCGCCCGGACTCAAGTAATCGTTTCCACATTTTGACCGCGCGCACATCCGCATCGGTAAACACAACATCGTCGGCATCGACATTGGCAAAGCCCATCGCTCGCCAAAATGTGCGAACGAACTGTCGACTGACACCGGCCGTTTCAGCTAGCTGCGCAACGGTCATAGTGGCCGGCCCGTCAATCAGTCGGTTGACATGCGCATCGACACTACTGGCGGGTAGATCGCGCGCAGAGGACTTGTCGCCGGGTGCATCACTCACACCGATAGTGTACGACAGCTCACATCACTTCGGGGTGGGAGTGCCGCGACGGACGTGGCGCACCTCGCCGGCATGCCACCGCTGAGTTCCCTCGGTGGTTTCGATCAGTGCGTAACCATGCTTATCAATTCCCAGGTAGTGCCCACCAAGACGAGTGGTACCGCTCATGGCGACGACGGTTTCACCGCGCCAGGCTGCGCGCGCATTGAGGGCAGGTAAAAATGAGCTGAGATCTCCCCCGGCGTCCCTCCATGCATGAGCGCGTCGACAGATCATCCGCGTGAGTGGCGCGGCGAGCATCTCCGGGGTGATCTCACTACCGACCGCATGGTGCAGTGAGGTGGCGTGTGCGACCGGGAGTTGGTCAGCGCGTTGTAGACAGTTGATCCCCACCCCCACAACCATCATGTTGCTCGGATGGAGTTGGCACAAGATTCCCGCGACTTTCCGCCAACTCCCCCACCCGGCACGCTCGGGAAATCCGCCGAGGAGGATATCGTTTGGCCACCCAAGGGCGATGGGTCGGGACGTGATCAGCCCCGAGAGGTGGGTGTGCACCGCCCACCCGGCCATGTGCACAATACTGGTGCGCCATTCGGGGGCGATCTCGGTGGTATCGATAATGACGCTTAAGGCGAGTGCCTGACGCGGTGGGGTCTGCCAGGTATTGTTCGCGCGGCCGCGTCCAGCGGTTTGCTGATCGGTACCGTAGGCTTTGGTGTCCAATGCTCGCGGGTCACTCGCCTCATCGAGCTGAGCGAGCGCGTAGCTATTGGTTGAC